>CAMNGG010000213.1 GCA_946537975.1 uncultured Treponema sp.
TCCAGGAATCGGAGCCAAAAACATTGATTCAAAATACGATATAGATTTTTATGGAACGAACAAAAATTATTTTGATTTTGCAAAAGCAAAGGAAGAGCAGAAGAAAGAAATTGTAGCAGCATTTGCAGCAGAAATTAACAACGGAATTGAAGAATTCCTGAAGAATCTTGAAAATAAATAATTTGCTATATCGGGATTTGATAGACCAGATAGTTATAATAAAAGTAATTAATTGCCAATAGGAGGATTTAGATATGGCATACGGAAAACCAATACCAAGTAATCAACATGCAATGTTTATATGTACAAAGTGTGGAAAACAATGGTCTCCAGGTTCTTATGCAACTGGCGGTAGTTTACCAAAAGGAACACATGCACCACTGATTCCAACACCTACAGCTGGAGGCAAATGTCCAGATACTTCTTCTGGAAATCATGTTTGGGAACAAATGTAATTGAAAAAGGGGTTCAGGTAAGTTGTTATCTGAGTCCTATTTTTTTAGTTTAAGGAAATAGAAAATGAATAATGAAATTGAAAATATGCAAAATGAAGTTGATAAGATAGCAACTCAAATTGAAGAAATCTGTAAAATTGATAAAGAAGTTGATTCTTTATATTTAGGAACGCAAATATTTTTTAGTCCTCTTAACCCCCAGCAAATGGATTTATTTTTCATTGGAATAAATCCTGGCTGTGGCAGTTATAAATACGGAGGTTCAAAACCCCACTCTTTAAAACCTCTAGAAAAATCTGTATATGAAACCGAAGAGTTTGCTTTACAAGATGATTGGTTATATATTTTCGGGGAAAAAGAAAAAATTAATAACCTTGATCTTCTTTATAATGGTTTCAAAACAAACTGCAGTTTTATTTCAACAAAAGATTCTGAAGCACTCAGAAAATTAAAATCCATCCTAAAATATAAATATAAAATGGATTTAAGTTCAAAGGAAAGAGAATGGATTAGAACATTAGTATCTTATGTTGAACCTAGAATTATAATTTGTGAAGGATTTGGAGCCTTCGATTCATTATCAAAAATGTATACTTCTGATGAATTTATATTAGATGAAGATGAAAATAAAAAAAGCAATACACATAAAATTGCAGATTTAAATGTATATATCCCAGTTCTTGGCTTTAAAAGAAGAATTGATAGCCGATTTGAGAATCCTGAAGATGTTGTTGATACATTAATAACGTTGCTTTAGATAGAAAAGAAAAACTCTATCCCCCTTTGATAGACCACCTGTGCTATTCTGTAATCACGAGGTAACAAATGGAATATTTTGCAATTGATTTTGAAACCGCTAATGATTATCAGAATAGCGCATGCTCGGTTGGTGTTGTCCGTTTTGTTGATGGAGAAGAAAAGGATTCTGTTTATTCTCTGATTAAACCGGCTAAAATGTATTTTAGACCAGATTTTATAGATATTCATGGAATCAGCTATAGCGATGTTCGTCATAGTCCACAGTTTCCTGAAGTCTGGCAGACAATTATTGAACCTTTCATAAAAAAATCAGATAACGAAAACATATATTTTATAGCACACAACGCTCAGTTTGATATGGGCGTAATCCGCGGATGCTGTGAATATTTTGGGATGCCTATTCCAAAAATAAATTACGCTTGTACGCTCCAGATTGCACGAAAAGCCTGGAAAGAATTTAAATGTCATAAACTAACTTATCTGGCTGAACAATTTGGCATTGAATACGATGCTCATAATGCGCTTGCAGACTCACAAACTTGTGGCAAAATTTTTTCTTTAGCTGCAGAAAAACTAAACTGTACTACACAAGAACTTTTTCTTACTAAAGGTTTCTGTAAAATTTTATAAAATCTTTTTCATAACCTCACGATATGATAGACCAGCCATGTTAATCTATTTTCAACAAATAAATCAGGAGGCTTCACATGAAGAAGTATATTACAATTTTGTTGGCGCTTTGCATTGTTTCGCTTGGATTTTCTCAGACTGTTCTTAAACCTAAGGAAAAGGTTTATTCATCTCAGTTTCAGAAACTTATGAAATATAAACTTGCAGAAAAAAATGGATCTGCCTATGTGCATTCTTCCGGCAAGATTTCAAAACATGTAGAAAATGATGCTGAAGGCATTCTTGTTTATGAAACTGACTTTGGTGGTTTTAGAGGGCCAAATGGATTATGGAAAAAAGGAACTATTCTTGCCGGATATAAAGGTAATGAAGTTTACACTTCAATTTTATTTATTGAAACTGCTCCAGATTTTCTAGAAATTTTAATATACAACACTCCTACATATAGAGAATATGGTTTTCTTACAGACACCGAGTATGATATTGATACAATTATTGAAAATTTCATCGAAGGAAAAACTGAAATGAAATGGGTAATGGATACTTTATAAATAATTAAAAACAAGAGGAGGACTTTTATGAACAAATTTTTGAAAATGATAAGAGATTGTTATCCTATTGTTGTTTTGATGCTAGGTATATTTTTTATCTTTATTCCGCTGCCTATGTTTGTTATAGAAGTCCTTCTAGTTTTAGATTATATGCTTGCTCTATTTTTATTCTGGTTAAAAACAAATTGTGGAAATGAAAAATTATTATTCTATGCAAGATTTGTAATTAGTTTCTGTCTTCTTACCTGTGGAATTATGATTTCAACACTCAGAACATTTTTAACTATAAAAGATATTGAATCCCAACTTCCGATTGTTAGAGTTATAGGCACTTGGATTTGCAGGGAAAACATAGTTTGTGGATTTTTTACTACACTTTTATTATGCGGAGCTCTTATACTTTTTTGTAAGTTATTTCTTTCAAGGCATGCCAAAATTGGTTCATGTTATTGTTTTGATGCAATGAATACAAAACTCTTCAATATTGATAATTTGTATAATAATAATCTAATTACTGAAGAAGAAGCAAACTGTAGAAAAGAGGCTGTACGCAAAAATGTAGATTATTTTTCTAGCATGGATGGGGCTATTCAATATTATACAGGAACAATAGTAGCTTTTATGGCTATGTATGTTATTGAAATTTTAGGTGGATTTTCATTAGGAATGATTGAACTAAAACTGACCTGGCAGGAAGCCTTATGGCAGTATGTAATGCTTTCAACTGGTTATCTGATTCTTTTTACTATACCAATCTTTATAGTTGGATTAACTCTTAGAATAGCAAAGGAGCAGTTTTTAAATGACTAATGAAATTGTAAACAAATTTATTCAATTCTCAGAAAACGAACAAATTAAACATCCAGAATGGCGAAAAGGTCAAACTATTGTAAATTGTTCGTATGTTTACTGTTATCATTTAGTAAGAAATCTTATAAATACAAAAGTTGATTGCTTTTATGAAGATTCAAAAATAGATACTTTTATAAAAGCATTTAAAGAAAATCTAAAATTAACTGAACCGTTTGTAGGAATTTTCTGGTTCTATAATGGCCTTGTAATGTTTTCCCATGCAGTTCCATTAACAGAAGGTCTTATTTATGGAGATGCAATTACAGGTGTAAAAGATCATGCAGATTACTGGGAAGAATTATCAAAAGGACAGCTTTCATTCTTACCAGAATCTTTAAGGCAAGAATATTTTTCTATTCCACGAGGACGTGTCGTTTACCATAAAGACACAGATAAGTTTCATATATTGCATGGTAGTAATATTAAGAAAAATGATTTACAGCAAGTTAGAAAATTGTTCTGTATACCAAAAGAAAAATCAGTTTTTGAAATTGATACTCATTATTGCGAATATACATCGGAAGAATGGAATTCTTTAATTTCTTATTAGAGAGGAAATATATGAATGCTATATGTTGCATAAATGAACTTCTACCGCAATTTATTGATGAGTTATCTAACAGAAATATGCTTAACCAGACTGATTCTATAACAGTGAATGAAAAACTAGCTTTTAGCAAAGGTAGCTTAAATATATTAGGAAGTCATACTGGAAAAACTAACTTCTCACTTTCATTAGTTCGTGAACTTTCAATAAACAAGAATGTTCCTGTAGGTTTATTTACATGTGGAGAAAACAATAAAAAGCAAATAGTTAGAAGATTTATTTCACAAGAAGCAAGAGTTAATTACAGCAAAATAACCAATGGTCATTTACAGCAACAAGAAAAACAACGAATAAATGATTGTATGGAAACTATATATAAATGTCCATTTTTATTGAATGATGAGGTTCTTTCATTTAATAAATTGAAAGAATATATAAAAACTATGGTTTTAGAAAACAATGTACAATTTATTATTGTGGATGACTTTTATAATTTATCTGACATTTTAGATTATGCATTTTTTTGGGAATGCAAAACTTCTTATGAAACAAATGATAATTACCGTAATGCAGTAGCAAAACTTCTGAATTCAATAAAAAATCTTGCAGAAAAATTTAATATCCCAATTCTTCTAACAATGAATATAAGTCCTTCCTTTGGAGAGCCTACAATGCGTTGTTTTAAGGAATTATCAAGTTTAATTAAAGAAAAATCTGACATGATAATCTTTTTATACAAAGAAAAAGATTATATCGAAGAAAGTGCAGCTGTTGATTATTACATTATAATTGAAAAAAATAATTCTGGTAGAAAAGAAAGAACTCGCTATA
Source organism: uncultured Treponema sp. (assembly GCA_946537975.1). GTDB lineage: Bacteria > Spirochaetota > Spirochaetia > Treponematales > Treponemataceae > Treponema_D. Next base: position 4,626 of record CAMNGG010000213.1, read on the forward strand.
TATATGAAGTACCATACTTAAGATATGATTTTGCTTCAGTGTTGGAAAACTGATATAGGGCTATAAGACATATTTGTCTTTAATTAAAAATTAAAAAAAATAAAATAGCATTTGATTTTTTATAATTACAAATTTTTATTCTTTCCATATCAGCATATGATAGACCAGATGTGTTATTAATGTATTTATAATAATCAATAATAGAGGTCTTTTTATGAAGGATTTTACTACGAAAGAAAAAATAGTCAGATGGAATATTTCAAAGGCAATGTCTTGCGTGTGTGACTCTCTTAATAAATCTAAACTTAAACCAAAATGTACACAGAAATATAAAAACTCAATGGAAAATCTCAAAGAATTGTATAATCTAACGCAAGTACAAGTCTGGATTATATGTCTAACTTGTAATCATTATGTTGAACGAGAAGACAGTTCTACCTTACTTAGTTTGGCAAATAACATTGATGTAGCTGCTATGTCAATTATGACCTGGAAAAAGGAGATAGATAATCTTATTGAAAAAGGTTTTCTTGAATTATACGGAACAAGGGGTGATTTCATACCTGTAAGAGAATTAAAAGATTCTCTTTATACGAATACAGTTTTTAACCCACAACCCAAACATGAAATGGATGAAATCAGTTTTCTAAATACTTTTTCAGAGCGTTATGAAAACAGAAGAAGTTTGGGTATATCTGATTACACAAATCAACGAGAATTAGCCAGATATGAAATACAGCATCAAACTCTTCCAATGATTCAGCGTTTAATAAAAGAAATAGAGGATTGCAATAACCGTTTTATTCTTTATGATGTTGCAAATGATGTTTTAAAAGGAGTTGATTCAAGTCTAAATGAAACACTCTCAGCTTTGTTCGATGGTGAAGCACGTTATTTAGTTGCAACAGAAATGATGGAGGAAAAGCACATATTATTCCAGAAGGGGCTTATTGAATTCTGTAAAAAAGGTAATCTGTCTGATGCATGTATCACTCTTTCTGATAAAGGTCGAAAACTTGTTCTTGGTGAAAAAGCCTTTCTGTTCGAGGACTCAATCAATGAGAAAAATCTGATTAAAAAAGACTACATCAAAGAAAAAATACTCTTCTATAGTGAAGAAAACCAGAAAGAAATCGATCGAATGAAAAATGCCCTGAAGGAAGATAAATTAAAACAAATACAAAAGAGATTAAAGGATGATGGACTGCCTGTAGGAATTGCAGTCTTGCTTTATGGTGCTCCAGGAACTGGAAAGACGGAATCTGTAATGCAAATTGCTAAAGAAACAGGACGAGATATTGTTCACGTAGATATCAGTGAGGCAAAGTCTGCCTGGTTCGGTGAAAGCGAAAAGCGTATCAAAAAGATTTTTATCAACTATAAGAATGCCTGCGAGATTGCAGAAAGGAAAAATGAGAAAATACCAATTCTTTTATTCAATGAAGCTGATGCCATTATTTCAAAACGCAAGAACGATACTTCTGGAAATTGTGCGCAAACCGAAAATGCAATTCAAAACATACTCTTGGAAGAACTTGAAAATGTTAAAGGTATATTTATAGCAACAACAAATCTAGTTTCGAACCTGGATCCAGCCTTTGAACGACGCTTTTTATTCAAAATTAAGTTTGAAAATCCATCAACAGAAGCAAAGACTTTAATCTGGATGAATAAACTTTCCTGGATAGAAGAACAGGATGCAAAAATATTTGCAAAAACCTACGATTTTTCTGGTGGTCAGATAGATAACATTGTACGAAAAATTGCAATGAATGAAATAATTACAGGCGAACGTCCGGAAATCTCAGAAATTCACGAAATGTGTAAATCGGAAAAAATAGAAACTCCCGAATGTGCAAAACACATTGGATTTGAATTTTAAACATAGGTCTATCACTATATGATAGATCTATAGTATTATAATATATATGATTAAGTTTGAAATCAGGAGGAATGCTTATGGCTACGGAAAAAAGACATATCGATAATCATTTAATGCTGGAGAGACTCTCAAAGATTCACGCAAAAATCAAATCGGGGTGTTATCCTAATTCACAGCAGCTGGCTTTTGATAACGAAGTATCATTACCTACAATAAGCAGAGATATTCAATTTCTAAGAGACCGTTTTGGTGCAGATATTCAGTATGATGCAGCACAAAGAGGATATTATTATGCTTCAGAATTTGACATGCCTTTGAATATGATTTCCACTAAAGACATTGTTTCTCTTTCTCTTGCGAAACAGCTTTTATCGCAATATGAAGGAAGTCCAATTTTTAATGAGATTTCAAATATTATTGATTTTCTTTCTGATTCACAGGGGATTGGAAAAGCAGATTTCCTGAAACGAGTTGCAATGCCGCCACTTCCAAAAGTCTTAGTAAATGAACTTATCTGGAAAACGGTAATGGAATGTTTGCAGGGAAATACTATTTTGAAGTTTGATTATAATGGACGTTGGAATACCTCAACTACACACAGAATGCTAAGACCTTATCAAGTACTTTTACAGGAAGGCATGTATTTTGTTTTTGGATATGATGAAAATGCTGATGGTGGTAAAGGTGGAGAGAGATTATTCAATCTTTCCCGTATGAAAAAACTTGAGAATACAGGACGTTCTTTTGAATTACCTGAAGATTTTGAATTTGCTTCACGCTGTGGCGGAGGAAGATTTGGAGCTTTTAAGGAAGCAAAGAAATTACATTATGAAATAGATTTTTATGATGATGCTCGACAATATGTAAAAGATTGTATATGGGCAGACGATCAGGAGTTTTCAGAAATTGAAGAAGAACATACAACTACAATAAAATTTACTTCTTCTCAATCTACAAAGGTTCTTGAATGGGTTCTTGCACAGGGGGTTAATGCAAGGCCTATAGCCCCAACAGAATTTGTAGAAAGATGGAGAAATGAAATCAGAGGATTAGCTAAGGCTGCAGGTGTTTGATTTTTTTTGCTTTTCCCCCATGCCCCCGACATCTTCCGCCAGCAGGGATTGCACTTTCTGAAAACTGCCATTTTCTTGTGCTAAAAAATCCATTTTCGCAATATCGATAAAGTGCGAAAGATGTGCACTAAAGTGAGGGTAAAGTGGA
>CAMNGG010000214.1 GCA_946537975.1 uncultured Treponema sp.
GCCATGATTCTTTCCGGCTATGGTCAGATGCACTTTGGCTGGTGGACTGAGTTCAATGGCAACGGCCCTGACATCGGCAAAAAAATCGCAACCTACTTCTGTGTAATTCCTTACACAATGGCCTTTCCGGTTTTACTTTTTACAATCATGCTTAAGTACAAGGTATCAAATCCGGTCAGCCGCTTCTTCGGAAAAATCTCTCTTGAGACTTATATGATGAATCTGATTATGATTACAGTCTTCCGCTTCCTGATTTATAAGCCGCACCCACAGTATGGTTCAATTCCTGTTTACAAGGCAGGACATTATAATCTCGCCATCTACTTTGCGGCTGTTTTTGTCGGCACTATTCTTCTGGGACTTCTTTACAAGTTCCTCTGTGGTCTTATTCAAAAACGGATTAAGTAGAAGAGACCCCGAATCAAGTTCGGGGTGACAAAAGGTAACAAAAATCTCCTGCTAAGGTGTTCAATTAGCAGGAGATTAAAATGCACCTGAGTAAAAAATTCAAGAAGGCACTTTTTTCTACAGCCTTCACCATTCTTTGCGTTACAAGTCTTAGCGCATATCAAATCAAAATTACAGTTAATGATGCTGAACTGGAATTCCCGCTTGAAGGGGTAAAAGTTTCTGTGAAAAATTCAGAAGACCTTAATGCAGAAACTGACGCAGATGGTCTCGTCACTCTTGATATTCCAGATTCAGTAAAAGCCGGAAAAATTATTCTTTCTTACCCCGGCTACAAAAGTGAAGAGCTTAGCTTTAATGATTCTAACGTTGCCCTTTTTGCATCGCTTTCTATGGCAGATGTAATTGAAGGAAAAGAACTTGTCGTTGAACGTTCTGCTCCAGGCGTTTCAGATGAGCAGTCCGGAGTTTCTGTCGTAGTAGACAAAGAAACTTTTTCTTCTACTGCCCGCATGGGACTTGTTGAAGATGTTATGTCCTCTGTAAACACAATGCCTGGTATTTCTTACGGCGGAACTCAGCCTTCTGTCCGCGGAGGTTACCCTCGTGATACAACAGCCGTTATGGACGGCGTTTATCTTTTGTTCCCATGGCAGTGGGGTGGAATCTGTTCAATCTTTGATCCTGGAATGGTAGACAGTGTAAAAATGTCTAACGGTGTTTTTTCTGCCCGCTACGGTCGTGCTCTTGCCGGTCTTCTGGAAGTAAATACAGTTACACCAAAGGAGCAGAAGCTTTCCTTTGCAGTTTCAACTTCAGACATTTCTACAAACGCATACGTAACAGTTCCTTTCGGCGAGAAGGCCGGAATGTTTGCTGCCGGAAAAGTAACTTATCTTGATCCTCTCTTTATGTTTTATAAAAGTGTAATCAAGGAAGGCGAAATTGCGGATGCCCTCAAAATGATTAATGTTTGTCCTTACATCCGAAATGGTTACACCAAGTTCTATTTCAATCCGACAGAAAAACTCAACTTTACTTTGAGCGGCTTTATTGGAGCAGATGGAATCGGCTATGCTGCTGATACAGATGAGAATGGAAAGAAGCAATCAATAAAGTTTGATTATTCTATGCTTCAGGCCTTCACTCAGCTTAATACAAAATGGCTGCCAACAGAAAAGCTTCAGTTCAAGGGCTTTGTTTCTTATGCCTTCACAAACGAAGATGTTTCCCAGAAACAGATTTTGTCAGGAAAGTATAAATACAATGATGACTTTATAAATCAGTATGGTTCACTTCTTTCGCCGGAAGCAATTTCTTCTAAGTCTTATAATCTTCCGGAACTCAAAAACTCTTTCTCAGAAGTTATTAAAGAGCACTCTGTAGAAGGCAAGCTTGAAGGTGAATACGAACTCAATAAAATCATGACTCTTGCAGCCGGTGCAGATGCAATGTGGTCAAAGAGTATTTCAAAAGATACTTTCGATACCTGGGTTGAACAGCCATCTGCAAATCCATATCTTCCTACCTTCAGTCGTTATGACGCAGTGATTGAAGCTGATGGCAGCGACCTTGTAAATACATCCGCCTATGCCCTGCTCAACTTTGGAAGTGAAAGCACTCTCTTTAATGGAGAACTGGGACTTCGTGCAGATCACTTCTTTATCTCAAACAAAAAGGAAGATTTATTCCTTAACTCAAAGCCTGCCTTAAGCCCACGCGGAACTATCCGCTATACACCATGGAGAAACGAAGGAATCTTCGACAGAGTTTCTTTCTCTGGTGGAGTAGGATTATTTAATACAATTCCTGTTGAAATGGGACTTGTATCTAAAGAAGCTAAACTTGACGACTGCGAAATGAATAAGGCCATCTTCTCTGTTCTTGGAACTGATATTCAGTTTGCTGATGACTGGAGCTTCAAGCTTGAGGGTTACTACCGCTATTATTACTCTCGTCTTTATATGATTGAAGAGTACAAGGGAAATAAAGCTTCTCTTACAGGAAAGAATGACGGAATCGGTTACTCTTACGGCTTCGACCTCATGATTCAGAAGAAAACTGGAAAGTGGTATGACGGCTACATTTCTTATTCCTTCATCAATGCAAAGTTTAAGAATCCTACAGCACCAAAACATGATAATCAGGTTACTATGAGAGGCGAACCTCTTGATGAATGGTACTATCCTGAATATCACCGTTTCCACACTTTGAACCTTGTTGCAAACTTTCACCCTACAAATCACTGGGACATCATGGTCAAGGGAACTCTTGCCTCTGGAACACCACTTCGCGAAACCGGTAAGCTCTTCTGCTATCCTGTAGTTATGGAAGACGTAACTGTAATTCAGAGATATTCACAGAATTCCTGGTACAGCGACACTCTCAGAAGTCAGTGGTCTTGCCCTGTAGATATTCGTCTTGCTTACAAGTTTGAAACAATGGGCGGAAAACTTAAGTGGGAAATCTACGGCGGTGCTCAGGATATCTTCGTAAATCTCTATCAGCCAAAAGCCGGAGAAACCTTTGATGCTTACACTGGCAAAAAGTCAGATGTTCCATCAACAGCAAGCTTCTCAATCGGAATCCCGCTCATCAACATAGGATTTAAGTTGAGCTACTAAAATGATTTCGTCATCCTGAACTTGTTTCAGGATCTAATTGATAGATGCTGAAACAAGTTCAGCATGACAATATTATAAGGAGATATTTTATTATGGAAAGCAAATGGTCTTTAATCGAACTTTTTAATCTTGGCGGTCCTTTCATGTGGGTACTGCTTGTATTCTCAATCGCAACACTCACAATCATAATTGAGCGCTGTATTTATATCGGCTGGCATGACTGCAAGGTTACCCCGCTTTCAAATAAGGTAAAGCAGATGCTCAGAGAAGGCAAAAAAGACGAGGCAGAGAAAATGCTGTCAGAGCTAAGTCACAAAAAGACCGCTGCTACAATTTTGTACGCCTTGCTCAGCAATTCAAAGTTCGGCGAAGCACGTATGGAAAATGCCGCTGAGTGTGAAGCCCAGGAAAGACTTCGCAGAATGGAAAACGGCTTCAACTATCTTACAGCCCTTTCTTCAATTGCGCCGCTCACCGGCTTCCTTGGAACAGTATCTGGAATGATTGGTGCCTTTAAGTCAATCGCTGCTGCAACTGATGTAAACGCTCAGCTGGTTGCAAACGGAATTTACGAAGCCCTTATCACAACAGTATTTGGACTTATCATCGCCATTGCTGCCCTTGTTGCCTACAACCTGCTGGTTCAACGTGTAGACACCTTTGCCGCAGAAACTTCAAAATGCATTAATGATTTGATTCCTGAACTGCTGGATGATAAGCCTGCAGATGATTTTGACAACAGAATGGAACGCAGAGCCTAGGAGTGCGGAGCTTTTATGATTAAGCGTTTTATGAAGCGTGCCCCGGATGATTCATCGAGCTCCGGAGCATTGAATGACCTTTCCTTCCTGCTGATTATCTTTTTCATCGTAATTGCAGGCTTTAATGTAAACAAGGGCTTTCTTCTGAACCTTCCGGTAAAGGATAAGCCCAGAATTGTAAAGACTGACGATTTGATGAAGTGTCAGCTTAAAGCAGACGGCTCAATCATGATAGATAATAAAAGCCTGAGCCTGGACGAGCTGCGCACTGCGATATCAGAAAAAAAAGCTGAATGGCCTAACATGACCTTTCTGCTTTTGATAGACCCTGACACAGAATATCAGAGCGTAGTAGATATCATCTACGAAATCAAACAGCAGAAAATCGAAAATTTTTCGTTCAAGATGAATGAATAACCGGTGGTTGAGTAGGCATAGCCGTATCGAAACCACCATTACGGAGAACACCAAATGTTTACAATAAATCGAAGAAAACGCAAGGCCAGCATCGCAACCGCTTCCATGTCTGATATCGGCTTTCTTCTTTTGATTTTCATCATGCTGATTTCACTTATTAATCAGCGTCACGAAGAAAAAATTGAATATTCCGAAGCAAAGATTCTGGAAAAAACTCAGGTTGAAAAAAATCTGGAGATATGGATTAAGCAGGACGGCTCAGTTTTTGTAGAAGGAAATCAGATCACTCCTCAGAACCTCGAGCTCCTGATTGCAGGAAAAATTGCAGAAGAACCGACAGCCCGCATTCATATTATTGCAGACAGAAATACACCTTACAAATATATAAATGATGTAGTTTCTGTCCTTCAGTTGTTGCAGCACAGAGTTGTCAGCTTTGTAGTAAAAGAGGAATTATCATGAGAGTTGAAGCATTACAAAAATACAAGCCACTGGTAAGGCCACTATTGTTTTCACTGGTAATTGCAATTCATGTGATTGTGCTTATCTGTGTAAAATTTTCTGTAAGCAGCGCCGCACAGGAAGAAGAAAAGGTTGCAGAGATTTTTAAACTGGTTGACGTTGAAGAGTTTGTTCCGCCGCCACCGCCTCCTCCGGTAATCGAAAAAAAAGAAGTTGTCGTAAACACGGTAAAGAACTCGGAAAACATTCAGGAAACAGAAAAGGAAGTTGTTGAAGTTGAAGAAGAAATTGATTACGTTCCCCAGCACAAGATTTCTGTAGTTCCGGAAATCCCTACAAAGCAGATTTTGTCAAAAATCGAATACCCGAAAATGGCAATGAAACAGGGAATTGAAGGCGTTGTTTATCTGGAGCTTTTTATTGATGAAAATGGAAATATCAGACGTGTAAATGTTTTGAAGGATCCAGGCTATGGCTTTGCGGATGCCGCAGTTGCTGCTCTGGAAGGAATTACCTGCAAGCCCGCTATGATGAATGACAAACCTGTAGCAGTCCGCTTCCGTTACCCGGTAAGATTTGTCTTAAATTAATTGTGTTCTAATGATAAGTCGGCAAGCACAGCTTGCCTCTGTGGCATTCTTTCGATGAACCTAAAGCAACCCTTTCGGCTTGCTTTTTAACGGTTCTTCGATTATAGCCATTTAAACAGCAGATACCCAATTACGAAGCCGGCAGGAATTGCGAGGACAAGCAGGAAGCCTTTAAGCACCGGATTCATTTTTTTGTTTTCGTTCGAGTCATCCAGCTTTACTTCATAAAGAGTCTTATCGCTTTCGTCTTTAATTTTGATTTTTCGATTTTCTGGCATATAAACCCCAATGTCACCCTAAACAGAGTGTGTCACCCTGAACTTGATTCAGGGTCTTTTATAAATATAATCCAGAAACAAGTATATTTCAACGGCCCGACCTTCCAGCGCTGAAGGATTGCTGCATTTCGCGTACGAATTTTTACAATTCAAGAACATCTTTATAGAAATCACTTTAAACATACTGTACAATCAAAACATTACAATCCCGGAGATATTTATGAAAGAAAAAAAGTCTAAAACTCGAGTCAACGCCCTGCGTAATAATTTTTACGCCCTGCGCCTTGTCTGGAAAATCTGTCCCGGCCCTGTTCTTCACATGGCAATTGCAAGACTTCTCTCTTACTTCGGCTGGCTTTTTTACAGCGCCTTCTTTATGCGCTATGTAATTAATGCCCTGCAGTCGGGTGAAAGCTTTAAGACAATTATGATTTTTATTGGAATCACAATTGCAGTTTTTGCGAGCATGGCTCTTTATAACTCTTACATTCAGGGGTATGTTGCCCCGGTTGCCAATGCGCGCTTGAACAAAGGCCTCTATCAGCAGCTCTTCAAAAAATCCAGCAATGTTGAACTGGAATGTTTTGAGAACTCTGATTTTTATGACAAATATACTCTTGCCATGAAGAACGCCGACACAAATCTTTATAACACGATAGACCAGTTATTCGGAGTTTTGTTCGGATTTGTTGCAAGCATTTTTGCCTTCTTCTTTATGTTTCAGGTAGATAAGCTTTCCGTTCTCTTTATTATCTTTCCTATAATCGGAAACTTTTTCTTCCGCCGCCTTTTGAACCATATTGAGTTTAACCGTCAGAAGGATATGGCTCCTCATAACCGCCGCGTAGATTACATCAACCGCGTAATGTACCTCAAAGACTACGCCAAGGAAATTCGTCTTACAAATATTTTCAATCTCCTCAAACGCCAGTACACCGATGCAATCCAGGGCCTGGTAGAGGTTATAAAAAAATACATAGCAAAATCTGTTCTTTACCACTGGTTCTGGGTTCAGTTCACCTTCTCTTTTATATTCGAAGGCCTTTTGATTTATGGAGCCTACCGAACGTTAGTTAGTTCCACAATGTCACTGGCCCAGCTTGCCGTCATCACCAGCATGATGGTTTCTACCACCTGGATTCTCATCGGCTTTACAGATTCTGTTACTGCCAGTTTAAAAAACGGCCTTTTCGTAGAATACCTTCGATCCTTCCTTGAATACGAAGAAAAGATTCCGGAAGATTATGATGGAGCAGATCCTGGAACTAGTATTGAATCCATCGAATTCCGCAATGTCGGCTTTGCCTATAAGGATGTACCTGTTCTCACCGGCCTCAATATGAAATTTGAAGGCGGCAAAACTTACGCTCTTGTAGGCCATAACGGAGCGGGAAAATCTACAATCATAAAGCTCCTTCTCCGCTTTTACGACCCGACCCAGGGAGAGATTCTTCTCAACGGCCGCAACATCAAAGAATATAATCTTCAAAAATACCGCTCGCTTTTTGCAACCGCCTTTCAGGACAACCGAATGTTCTCTATGAGTGTTGCAGACAACGTAACTCTGGGCGAAGACATTCCTTCCGATAAGCGCGAAGAAATCGTAACAGAGGCCCTTAAGCTTTCCGGAGTTTACGACAAGGTTACAAGCCTTCCAAAGGGAATCAACACTACCCTCACCCGCGAGTTTGATGACGAGGGTGCTGTTCTTTCCGGCGGAGAGTTTCAGAAAATCGTTGTATCCAGAGCCTTTGCAAGAAGCTGTCCTGTGAAGGTTTTTGACGAACCTTCCAGCGCCTTAGACCCGATTGCTGAATATCAGCTTTTTGACAATATCTTAAAGGCCTGCAAAGAAAACACTCTGCTCTTTATTTCTCACCGACTTTCTTCAGTGCAGAATGCAGACCATGTCTTTTTGCTTGAGCAGGGGCAGGTAAAGGAAGAAGGCACACACCGCGAGCTTTTAGACCGCCACGGCCTTTACGCAGATATGTACCAGAAGCAGGCAGAAAACTACCTGGCAGATAAATCAAAACAGAGGGAGGGAATCTGGGCATGACACACAATTTAAGACCACACATTTACGGACCAGCATCCAAGGACACAGACAATTCAGGAAAGAAAAAGTCTCGCAGCACCGTCTGGAAAAATCAGCTTTTCCTCTGGAAGCTCTGCTTTAAGACCTGCCCGGCTTTTATGATTTATCATCTTTACGATGCCTTCCGTTACCAATTCATGATCTTTCTTGAGCATGTACTGGGAATCCGTTATGTTTTGCGCTGTGCAGAATTTCACGAGCCATTCACAAAAGCTGCTTTCTTCATCGGCATGATTCTTCTTATCAATATGATTCAGATTATCCCGGACGGCTTTTACTGCTACAGCTGGAAGTTCAAATGCAAGCCAAAGCTTTACCGGGCCCTCAAGGAAGAGATGTTCAAAAAGGCCTCTAAGATTGACCTCTACTGCTACGACGACCCGGCCTACTACAACGACTTTGTCCTCAGCGTTTCTGAATCGGAAAATGCAATAGACCGCTTTCTGGATCTTTTGAACATGGCAGTTCAGGCACTCACAACTCTTTTCACCACAGGAATCTTCTTCCTTATTCTGGACCCGATTGGCGTTGTCTTTGTTTTTGCTTCCTTTATTTTCCGTTTCTTTGTTTCTAAAAAGCTCAACAAGGTTAATTACGAAAA
>CAMNGG010000215.1 GCA_946537975.1 uncultured Treponema sp.
AAGTTGATACAGTTGTAACCGATAATCTGATTGTCCTTATCGATTGCACAAGTCTCAACATAACCTTCTGTCATTTCGAGGTAGCGAGGACCTGTTTTGCGTGTAGCAAACATTGTACCTACCTGAGAGCGGAGGTTCTTTCCGAGGTCTTCAAGAGAAGCACCAACTTTAAGTCCGTCCTTAGAGTAAGCAGACTGTGAACGACCGTAAACAATCTGGAGGAAGAGTTCGCGCATAGCTGTGTTGATAGCATCGCAAACAAGGTCAGTGTTCAAAGCTTCAAGAACAGTTTTTCCAATAAGGATTTCTGAAGCCATAGCAGCTGAGTGAGTCATACCAGAACAACCGATAGTCTCAACGAGAGCTTCTTCAATAATTCCTTTTTTGATGTTCAAAGAAAGCTTACAAGCTCCCTGCTGTGGTGCACACCAACCGATACCGTGTGTGAATCCAGAAACATCTTCAATTTTCTTAACCTTTACCCATTCTCCTTCTTCAGGAATTGGGGCTGGTCCATGATATGCGCCTTTTGCCAAAGGACACATATGCTCCACTTCTGCAGTGTATGTCATGTTTTGCTCCTATAAATTCATCGTGGCACAAGCCCGATGATAATTTAATATTTTGACATTATAAAATATCATTTTTTAAGGAATATTACAATAATGTATTTTTCAATTTGCTTTATCCAGTTTCTTACTATATAATTATATATATCATTTAAAAATAGTTGTCCGAAAAATCAATTATTGAGGATGACACTTTGAAAAATTCAAAATCTAAGTTCCGGGCTTTTTGGGATAATTTCATTATGGATAAAGACCTGAAAGCGGGACTTATAGCTAAAAATTTACACCGACTCGCTCAGCTTGAGCAGATTCTTTTTACATTCGGATTAATAATGACTCTTGTAACCTTGATTCGTTACGGCAGCGATGTCAAAAATCATCTTATTGAGTTATTTTATTATCTGGCATACATCGTAACTAGTGTTCACGTTCTTCTTGTCGCTATTCATACCGCTCACCATCCTGAATGGCCTGCATGGAGACGAAATCAACCAACCTATATAGCAATTTTTGAAGTCCTTGTTCTCAGTATTATTGTTTTGTACAGCTCAAGTAACCCAATCAGTCCTTATACAGTTTATACGAATGTCTGTATTATCGCGATTGTAATGCTTTCTGTAGAACCAATCTTCTTTATTACCCTTCTCTTTCTTTTTTCTTTTATCATTATATACAGGCTCTGGACACACGGAGATGCTTTTGTAGCTATCAATATTCTTTTAACCACAATAGTAATTTCTGCCCTCAGCCTTTACAAATGGAATTCTTTGATTAAGGAATTCCGCCTTGAAAAAATTCGCGATAACCATGTGGAAGCCATTGAAAAAGAAATTGAACTTGCCGCTTTTGTACAGGAAAGCTTTTCAAAAAGAAAAATGCCTGAGCTTAAGGATTTTGACATTGCTTATTACAGCAAGGCAATGGCCGGAGTTTCCGGTGATATGTATGATTTTTATACAGATGATGAGATTCTTGAAGGTGCTGGTATATTCGACGTTTCTGGCCACGGAATATCTTCTGGCCTTGTAACAATGCTTGTTCGAAATATTTTCCAGCAGGAATTTCATCAGAACGAAAACAAAGACCTTTATGAAGTAATGGAGATTATTGATAAACGTATTCGTGTAGAAAAACGTAATATCGAAAACTATCTTACAGGCATTCTCCTCCGCATGAAAGGGAGCAAAATAGAAATTGTAAATGCCGGTCATCCCTGCCCGATTTTATATAGAAAAGAAAGCGGAGAGTGTAATTATTTTGATGAAAAAAGAAAATTTTCAAGTACGGTAATCGGGCTTTCTTCAATAGAATCCTTTTTCCAGGAAACCACTTTTGAAATGAAAAGCGGAGATGAAATAATTCTCTTTACAGACGGTATAAAAGAAGCAATGAATACCGCCCATGATGAATATGGAAATTCGAGATTTTTAGAGTCTGTAAAAAACGCTGTTCAGCAGGATTTTGACAGACAGATTCCTTCAGTTTTATCTGATATGGGGCATTTTACAGAAAACGCAGATCAATCTGATGATATCACAATTGTAATTATCCGGAAAAAATAAATAACAAATAATTAGCATAATAAGAAAGTTGAAAAAATTAAAATCTCATTGTAAAATTATTAGATTAATATGAAAGGACATAAAAATAATATATTTATCCGCTTCTACGATTACATGACAAAAAAATACAAGGCTCCTGAAGAGTGTAAGCTTCTTATGGCTGAAAGAAATCTTAACACCATGTTTAAGGCTCAGGTAATGCTGATTCTTTTGGGTATTTATGGTCTGGTTTCTATTCTTATAACTAACAAGGGAAATTATATGTCCTCTATCCCAAGATTCATTTATTTTGGGGAATATATTGTTTTTGGCTTTTTATGTATTTTTGCTTCTGCAAAGCTGAAAAAACTTACATTTGTCCGCTCAACCATCAAAATGATTCCAACCTATTTTCTTTTCCTATACCTTATGGTCTACCCTATGTTCATATTGTTTTATGAAAAGAATACCTTTAATTCCATGATTGTTTATGCCTGCGTTACCGTAAACTTCCCTGTATTTTTTGACATTTCGCCGGCAATTTTTACCCCAATAGTAACGATTGCTTCTGCTACTCTTTTACCTCATATTTCAAAAGAATACAGTATGTTCATTGTAATGGATTCTGTAATCTTCGTTCTTATTCTTTATTTTCTTTCGTTTAAAAGATGGGCAACTGAAAAGGATAACTTCCTTCACCACCGCAGCGAGCATGAATATAAGGAAAATATTGAAAATGAACTTCGTCTTGCTCAGGTAGTTCAGCAGAGCTTTTTTAAGCACAATGAAACAATTTATGAAGACTGGGCAATTTCTTATTACAATAAGCCTATGGCTGGTGTTTCAGGAGACTTTCTTGATATATACAGCACCGATAATAATCTGGACGGAATAGGAATTTTTGATGTTTCGGGACACGGTATAGCTTCCGGTCTTGTAACCATGCTTGTAAAAAACATTATCTTCCAGGAATTTTATAACGGCCGCAACGATAAACTTAAATCTATTATAGACCGAATCAATATCCGCTATATAAAAGAAAAAGGTAATATTGAAAATTATCTTACCGGTATTGTATCACGCATGAACGGCAACAAGATTGAATTTATAAATGCCGGCCACTCTATGCCGATTTATTACAGCGCACAGGAAGATTCTGCAAATTATGTTGAAGATGATAACACTGCCTTTGGAGCAATAGGTCTTCCAGACATTCCAACAAATTTTGTGTCCCATACTGTAGAAATGAACCGTGGAGATGAATTGATTTTCTTTACTGATGGTGCTACTGAAGCTACAAATGCAGATGGTGATGATTTTGGAAAAGACAGATTATTAAAATCTATTTTCAGAAATGCAGACAGACCGCTTACGACACAGGTAAACTGCATTGTCAGCGACATTCTCACCTTCGTTGGAAATGAACCTCAAAAGGATGATATTACTATTATAATTTTGAAGAAAAAGTAAGGCTTAATTCTAATACTTCACCTACACCTCGCCGGCGGGGCGGCTCGGGAAAGTTGGCTGCACGCTGCGCCACTCGCGTGCACACCGAAATCTCATATTATTCTGTTGGTCTCTTTTTTAAGCTTTTACTCTCTTCAATAGCCTGTCCCTGGCCAACTTTCTGCTCCATCATAGCGCGAACCTTGAGTGGAAGGCCTGCAAGTGTAATGAAGCCCTGAGCATCCTTATGATTGTAAAGCTCACCGGTTGTGAATGAAGCAATTGATTCGTTGTAGAGGCTGTACTTAGAACCAGAACCTGCACCACGAATTGCACCCTTCACTACTTTAACCTTTGCCCAGCCTGTTACAGTTTCTTCTGCCTTGTCCATAAAGGCCATGCAGGAATCCATAAGAGTTGTGAACCATTTTCCTTCGTAAATAAGCTCTGCCATGCGGAGGCTTACCTGCTGCTTGTAGTGATATGTTTCGCGGTCAAGACAGATGTGATCCATCATTCTGTGAGCGAAGTAAAGAATTGCTCCACCCGGTGTTTCGTAAACACCACGGCTCTTCATACCAACAAAGCGGTTTTCGCAGATATCAACAAGACCAACACCATTGCGGCCGCCGATAACGTTGAGCTCGTTGAGGAGGTCGAGAGAGTTCATCTTTTTGCCGTTGAGTCCTACTGGAATACCCTTTTCAAAATCGATAGTTACATATTCACCGTCGTTTGGAGCTTCCTCTGGAACAGTTGTATTTTTAAGCATATGCTTGTAGTTAGGCTCGTTTTCTGTCTTCTCAAGCTCGAGACCTTCGTGGCTAAGGTGCCAGATATTCTCGTCGCGTGAATAAGACTGGTCTTTTTTCATTGGAACTTCGAGACCGCGGTCTTCGAGATATTTGATTTCTGCATCGCGGCTGTCCATATTCCATTTGTCATCACGCCATGCAGCAATTACCTTGATATCTGGAGCAAAAGCCTTGATTGCAAACTCAAAGCGAACCTGGTCATTTCCCTTACCTGTAGCACCGTGACAGATTGCAACTGCCTTTTCCTGACGTGCATATTCTACAAGGATTTTTCCGATAAGAGGACGTGCAGTTGATGTTCCAAGAAGATATTCATCCTCGTAAACTGCATTAGCCTTGAGTGCCGGCCAGATATATTCTTCAATATATTCCTGACGTGCATCTACAACGTAACATGCGCTTGCACCTGTTTTAAGGGCGCGTGATTTTATTGCTTCCCAGTCGTCTCCCTGTCCTACATCGATACAAACTGCGATTACATCGTAGTCATAGTTTTCTTTGAGCCATGGAATGATTACTGTTGTATCAAGTCCACCTGAGTATGCTAAAACTACTTTATCTTTTGCCATATATAACCTCTCTTGGTGGTTTCGATACAGCTTCGCTTACTCAACCACCATATTTTTGCATAAATATACATAAAATATACAGTTTTATGCAAAAATATGCAAGAGAGTAATAATAAAATGGAGTTTTAAAGGTCATATCCTTACGTGAAAAAAAGCATGCAGCCAACGGAATGATGTTGCCAAAGGATATTTTTTTCTACGGGGACAGACTTAAATATCTGCGTTTGTTAATTTAACTCATCGATTTTTTGCATAAAATCATCTTCTGTGATTTGTATATTTATGCTTTTTGATGGCAGGGTCAGGGTAAAGGTGCCATCTTCGTTGGAATTTACAGTGAAGGCTTGTTTGAGGTTGGCACTTGCGTAGGCTTTGATAAACTCCTGGGCCAGCTTCTGGTGGCGGAGGGAGCGGGATTTTTTTTCGAGGGAAGTCTCTAGTTCTTTTAAGTAATCCGGCAGACGGTCCAGAAACTCGTCGATTTCCGGCAAGGGATTATAAGGGAACTTTGCGTCGCAGATTTTAATGTATTCCGGGCCGCATTTTTGAAGCATGCTGGCTTTTATGTTGTTCTGAATGAAAAGGCGGAGCTTGATTGTTGAGGTCAGAGAAACTTCGAATGTGCAGTAAGAGGGAAAGTACTCGCAGGATATCTTGGCGTCCGGGTGGCTGGCCGTAAAGGCTTCAAACTCGGCTTTACAATCTGCCATATGCAGGGGCTGGGCATTTGTCCTCACCATATTTTTGTGCTGAAGGTGTACAAAATGCTCCTTCCAGAAATCAGCTTCGTTATCGATATATTTTTGAGCTGACATCCCTACTCTCCGCTTCTGCGATTTTTTCTGTCCTGCAGCTTCTGATTTATCTTCTTTGTCTGATTAAAATCAAAAACATAAACCAGCACATAAACAAGAAAGAAAACGAGCA
>CAMNGG010000216.1 GCA_946537975.1 uncultured Treponema sp.
GCGCAATAATGCGCTACACGCTTTTTGTGGTATAGAAACTATTTAACTGCTGCTTCGCAGCAGCCACAAAAAGAGTGTTTTTGAACCACGTCCCGCTCCCTCGCGCCAACATAGCCGAAATCATTTATAATGCGGAAGTTCTCTTTCCACGGGAGCAACTGAACTTTTGGATATAGATTGCATAAATATACAAAAAAATGTATATTAATGCATTAGAGGTGTTTTATGAAAAAAATGACATTAGTATGCGCTGCACTCGCAGCCGTTCTCGCATTCACAGGATGCTCTAAATCAAAGGTAGAAATCAATTCTCTTGCAGACCTTGCAGGAAAGAAAATTGGTGTACAGGCTGGTACTACAGGTGAGGCCTGGGTTCAGGATAATGTAGAAGGTGCACAGATTGCATCTTTCAAATCAGGTATGGATGCCGCTCTCGATCTTAAGAATCGTGCAATCGATGCAGTTGTTCTCGATGAACTTCCTGCAAAGGCAATTGTTGAACGCAATCCAGAGCTCACAATTATCCACGATTCTGAATTTGCAAACAACAAAGAAGCATACGCAATTGCGGTAAAGAAAGGTAATTCTGAACTGCTTGCTTCTATTAATAATACAATTTCCAGCATGAAGAAAAACGGTGAATACGAAGCCCTCGTAGACGCATTTATGCCTGCTGATGGTAACATCAAAATCCCTGCCGCAGAAGGAACTTCTGGAAGCAAGGTTGTAAAGCTTGGTACAAACGCTGCCTTCCCGCCATTTGAGTATGTTGAAGGAAAGAATATCGTTGGTTTTGATATCACAATGGGACAGAAAATTGCTAAGAATGCAGGTCTCAGGCTTGAAGTAGTTGACATGGCATTCGACAGCCTTATTCCGGCTCTTCAGTCTGGTACAATTGATTTCATTGCGGCAGGTATGTCTGTAAATGAAGACCGTAAAAAGAATGTAGACTTCTCTGAGACTTATTTCGAGTCTGAGCAGGTTATTATTGTAAGAAAAAGCCGATAATCGAAAATCCGTTAAAAACTGGGCTGCGGCAGCGGGCCAGTTTAGGATTATCGAAAGAACGGCTCAGAGGCAGGCTGTGCCTGCCGACTTTTTCATTCCCGCAGTAATTTGCGGGAATCTTTGTTTTATGAGGTTTTATGATTCAATCTTTTATCGATACAATGATAAATGGTCAGCGCTACATGCTGATTGTGCAGGGCCTGGGAGTAACAATTCTCATCGCCATCTGCGCAATCCTGATTGGAACAGTGCTCGGCTTTATTCTCGCTTTAATGAAGGTTTCCGGCAACAAGGTCCTTAAGGTGATTGCGGAGTTATATACAACAATTCTTCGTGGTATTCCTCTTGCAACCCAGCTTATGATTTTCTACTTTGTAATTTTTGCTCCGCTGGGATTAAATCGTCTTCTTGTTGCGATTCTTGCCTATGGTTTTAACTCAGGTGCTTACTGTACAGAAATCTTCCGTGCGGGAATTCAGGGAATAGACCCAGGGCAGACCGAGGCAGGCCGTTCTCTTGGACTGAGCCAGTGGCAGACAATTTTTAAGATTGTTCTTCCACAGGCAGTCAAGGCTGTACTTCCAACCTATACAAGCGAATTCATTGTTTTGATAAAGGAAACTTCTGTTGCAAGCTTTATTGCCGTAATGGATATGACCAAGGCAGGGGATATGATTCGTAATGCAACCTATAATGCATGGATTCCTCTGCTTACCTGTGCGGTAATTTATCTGATTCTTACAGTCGGTCTTACAAAGCTTTTTGGTGGACTCGAAAAAAGGATGGCAAAAAGTGATAGAAGTTAAAAATCTTAAAATCAGTTTTGGAAATCTCCACGTATTAAAAGATGTTTCTATAAAAATAGAGAAGGGCGAAAAAATTGTAATTATCGGGCCTTCCGGTTCTGGAAAATCTACCTTCCTGCGCTGTCTCAATCGTCTTGAAACTCCGGATGGCGGTCAGATTCTTTTTGAAGGAAATGATTTAACAGATCCAAAAACAAACCTCGATCTTTGCCGTCAGAAAATGGGAATGGTTTTCCAGCACTTTAATCTCTTTCCCCATCTTACAGTTCTCCAGAATATCACACTGGCTCCGGTTACCCTGAAGCTCAAAACTCAGGAAGAGGCCGAAAAAGAAGCAATGCAGCTGCTTGAGCGAATTGGTCTTCCAGACAAGGCAAATGTTTACCCTTCAACTCTTAGTGGCGGTCAGAAGCAGAGAATTGCAATTGTTCGTTCTCTTGCCATGCATCCTGATGTAATGCTTTTTGATGAGCCAACCTCGGCCCTTGACCCGGAAATGGTTGGAGAAGTTCTCGAAGTTATGAAGGATCTTGCCCGCGAAGGAATGACAATGGTTGTAGTAACTCACGAAATGGGCTTTGCCCGAGAGGTTGCTGACCGTGTTTTATTTATGAACGAAGGCTATATTGAAGAGGAAGGAAGTCCAGATGACATCTTCCAGCACCCGAAAAGCGAACGATTACAGCAGTTTTTTAAATCTATTCTGTAAAAACTTCCAAAAAAGAGCTTAAAAACGCTGAAAAACGTTAGAAAATCAGCACAAAAACAGCACAGAATCAGCACAAATCTCTTTGTTTTCTGTAACCAAGGTTATTTTTCGATAACCTTGGTTAAATCGTATTATATATGATTGACTGTAAAGTATTTTCGCTGTATGTTATAAATATAAATTAAAGTTACAATAAAGTTAAAAACGATGAAGTTAAGAAAGTTATTTATTAAGACATTAGCATTATCTATATATAGAAGCGTTGCTAAGAAGAGAGTTTATTCGGAGAGCCGGTTTATTATCGGTGAGAGAGTTCTTGGACTGTAAGTTGGGGAGTATACAGTCTGAGAACTTTTTTTTTGCCCTGTGAGACTTACGGTGAACGGTGGTTGAGTAGGCGAAGCCGTATCGAAATCACCAGCTACAGGGACCATAGGAAATGAGGTTTCGATACGTCCTTCGGACTACTCAACCTCCGGTGAATTTATTATAATATTTTCAATGATCAAAGAAATCACAATTACAGTTGAAGCCGGAGATGAAAACAATCCGGGGCTTCATGAAAATCTCATTCGCAGAGAACTCAAAAAAAATCATATAAATGCTTCTCAATTTGAAAAGGTTTTTCTTAAAAAGTCAATTGATGCGAGACACGGGCAGCTTAAGCTTCATTTACGTTATAAAATCTATATTGGTGAAAAGCTGGCCGCAGAGAGCGAATGGAAGCCCTTGTGGAAATCCTGCCAGGATGCTGGCCCGGAACGTACGGTAATTATTGTGGGGGCGGGACCTGCCGGGCTTTTTGGCGCCCTTAAACTACTGGAAAGCGGAATGAAACCCGTGATTATTGAACGAGGCACTCAGACAAGTCAGCGAAGAAAAGATATTGCCTTGATTAGTACAAGAGGGCAGGTAAACGGAGATTCAAATTACTGCTTTGGAGAAGGCGGGGCAGGCACTTTTTCAGACGGAAAACTTTATACCCGAAGTAATAAACGTGGCGATATCAGTTCTATTCTTCGGATATTTAATTATTTTGGTGCAGATGAAAAGATTCTGACGGATGCTCATCCTCATATTGGAACAGACAGACTGCCTCAGGTAATAAATGCTATGCGCAATAAAATTATTGAGCTTGGCGGCCAGTTTTATTTTAATGAACGGGTGACAGCCCTTGTAAAGGAGTCAGCTGGCGGAAAGCCTCACGTAAAGGGTGTTGAAACTCAGAATGTAGAAAGCGGAGAAAAGAGGCAGTTTTTTGGTAAAGCAGTGCTGCTTGCAACAGGTCATTCTGCTACAGATATTTATAATATGCTTGCGAAAGAGACTCCAGATGCCCTTGAAGCAAAAACCTTTGCGGTTGGAGTGCGTGTGGAACATCCCCGCAGTCTCATAGATTCAATTCAGTATCACGGGCGGGGGGCTGAAGCCAGCTTAGGAGCCGCAGAATACAGGGTAACCACTCAGGTGGATGGCCGAGGCGTTTATTCCTTCTGTATGTGTCCGGGAGGCTTTGTTGTTCCTTCAAGCTCTGGGCCGGGTGAAATTGTTGTAAACGGAATGTCTGCCGCGGCCCGTAATTCAAAATGGTCTAATGCGGCAATTGTCGTAGAGGTACGTCCGGAAGATATTCCGGCCTCCTGTCTTGAAGAGGCGAAAAAAGCCGGCTGTCCTGAGCTCGCGGGCTTGTATTTCAGAGAAGAGATTGAAAGACTTGCCTTTGAAAACGGAAGGGGACAGGCGGCTCCTGCCCAGCGCCTTACAGATTTTCTTGCCGGCCGTAAATCAACTGATTTACCTGCTTCAAGTTACACTCCGGGTCTTGTTTCTTCTGAGCTTGGAAGCTGGCTTCCGTCTCATATCAGCGATCGTCTGAAAAAAGGCTTTAGGGAAATTGACCGCAGCATGCACGGATTCATCTGCGAGAATGCCCTTATGATTGCCGCAGAAACCAGAACAAGTACACCTGTAAGAATCCTGCGCGACAAGCAGACCTGTGAGTGTACAGCTCTTGCCGGTCTGTATCCTGCGGGTGAAGGCTCGGGCTATTCCGGCGGAATTGTTTCCAGCGCAATGGACGGAGAAAATGCTGCTTCAGCAATAGTAAAAACTAACAAGATGTTATTTGATAAATAAGCCATTTATGCTATAATACAGTTACTATGAAAAAGAACAGAATCAACTCGGAGAGGGTTGTTGCTGTTGTAGGTTTAGTATTTTTAATTGTGGCTGCAATTGTCAGTCTTATGCTTAATGGAGCTCCAAAATCAATTATTGAAAAAATTGCTCCTACTAAAGTTGTAATTCCGGTTGTTCATTTTATTTGTGTAGGGCTTGCTTTAGTTTTCTTAATTACACAAAACATATATGTAATGATTTCAATTTTTGCTCTTGAAAGTGAACTTACAATACTTACAAATTATGAAGAACTTGGAATCTTCTTCTTTTATGCTGCGCTGATTTTAATTTTGTGTAAGGATCTTATAAAAGATAAACCTCGAAAAAAGATTATCTGGATGTTCCTTGTACATTTAGTAACTCTGGTACTGACCTATACTAACGGCTTGGTATATATGCTGGTTGATATCAGTTATTCTCTTTTCTGCTTTGCCTTTTACATGTGGATTTATTATACTCTCAAGGCAAAACTGTCCTGCCTCTTTCCACAGAACGTACGCGAGAATAATACGATTATCGGTAAGCCGGCCGGTTCTACAATCAGCCTTTCTGATTATAATCTGAATGAGCGCCAGCGTACCTTTGTTATTGAAAATATTCACAATAAATTAAGCTACAAAGAAATCAGCGAAAAATACTTTGTCAGCATTTCCACCGTAAAAAAAATCTTCGCCGAAGTCTTCAAAATCTTCAACGTTTCCAACATCGAAGAACTCAGGATTCTTTTATTACAATATCAGGTGAAAGAATAACGTTACTTTTGAAAAATCTAATGGGCTCCCGCTGGCGTTAGGTACGGGCATGCTCGCTTTCAGCTTTTTGGATTCGAAAATATTGAGTTATATCAAAAGACGATTTTCATCACTTATACGTTGTTTTTATTCAGGGGCTTCTCGGAGCAAAAAAATGCGTGCCGACAACATCATTCCCGTTGGCGGGATGCATTTTTTTGCGGGAGAGAAGCCCCTGAATATGAACTCGGGGTTATTGTGATGAAAGTTTTTTTATGGTATAACTCTCATATGAAAGTTGCGATATTTTTTGGTTCTAAATCCGACAAGGATACCATGAAAAAGGCGGCCGATATTCTCACAGAGTTCGGCGTTGACTACAAGGCTTATATCATTTCTGCCCACAGAGCCGGGGCTTTACTCAAGCAGACAGTTGAAGAAGTTGAAAAAGAAGGCTGCCAGGTTATCATTGCAGGCGCCGGCCTCGCAGCAGCCCTCCCTGGAGTTATTGCGGGAATTACAACATTACCTGTAATTGGCGTTCCTCTTGAATGCGTTTCAGACAAGTCAAACGGTCTTGGCGGTATGGATGCGCTCTTAAGCATTGTTCAGATGCCGCCACAGATTCCGGTTGCGACAGTGGGAATTAACAGCGCAAAGAACGCGGCTTATTTAGCTTTGCAGATTTTGGCTTTGCAGGATGCGGAACTTTCACAAAAGTTGAAGTCTTTTAGGGCAAAGTTAGCTGAAGATGCAAAGAACTCAGGAATAGATATTAGCTTCTAGCTATTAGCTAAAAGCTAGAAGCTTGAAGAACAGTTAGCGTTTTTAGGAGAGAATTGCTTGGCGAATTATAAAGATTTAGTCGTTTGGCAACGGGCAGTTGATTTATCTGTAGAGATATATCGATTGGTTAAGAAACTACCTAAGGAAGAGACATATGCTCTGTCTGATCAGATGAGACGAGCTGCTGTTTCGATACCAAGCAATATAGCCGAAGGAAAATCGAGAAGTACTGAAAAAGAGTTTTCCTATTTTCTTGGAATAGCAAAAGGGTCTAGGGCAGAATTAGAAACGCAGTTACAAATCTGTGAACGAATTGGATATCTGAACGAGGAAGATACAAAAACAGCGTTTGGATTATTAGTTGAAGTTGAAAAAATGCTTGTAAAACTACAAGCTGCAATTAAATAAAAAAGCTAATAGCTAACTGCTAATGGCTAATAGCTTGAGCGACTGCAAGGAGCAAAACATGGCAAACTACAAAGAGTCTGGTGTTGACGTAGAAGAAGGTTACCGCGCGGTAAATAAGTACAAGGAGCATGCTAAGAGAACTGCAATTCCTGGCCTTTTGACTGGCTTGGGAAGCTTTAACGGTATGTTCGAGATTCCTAAGGGATACAAAAATCCTGTTATGGTAAGCGGAACTGACGGTGTTGGAACTAAGCTTGATGTTGCTTTCCAGATGAAGAAGTATGACACTGTTGGAATTGACTGTGTTGCCATGAGCGTAAACGATATTCTCTGCTCTGGTGTTCAGCCGCTTTTCTTCCTTGATTATGTTGCCTGCGGTAAGCTTGACGCTGATGTTGCTGCTGACCTTGTTAAAGGTGTTGCAGACGGTTGTGTTGATTCTGGCTGTGCCCTGCTCGGTGGTGAGACTGCTGAGATGCCTGGCTTCTATGATGTTGGAAAATATGACCTTGCCGGCTTTGGTGTTGGTGTTGGTGAAAAGAAAGAAATGATTACCGGCGAGGATATCAAGGAAGGAGATGTTCTGATTGGTTTGTCTTCTACTGGTGTTCATTCAAACGGCTTCAGCCTTGTTCGTAAGCTTGTTCCAAATGTAAATGATCCTTTTGTTGTAAACGGAACTGATACCGGAAAAACAATTGGTGAAGTTCTTCTTACACCTACACGCATTTACGTAAAGCCTGTTATGGAAGTTCTCGGTAAATACCGCAAAGCAATTCATGGTATGGTTCACGTAACCGGCGGCGGATTCTTTGAAAATATTCCTCGTATGTATCCAAAGGCAAAGGAAGGAAAGAAGCAGCTGATTTCTGTAATCAAGAGAGCAAGCTGGGATATTCCTCCTGTATTTGGTGAGCTTATTCGCCGTGGTGCTGATTTTGATAACGTTTACAATACCTTCAATATGGGTATTGGTTTTGTTCTTGCAGTAAACGCTAAAGAGGCAGATGCTGTGCTTGAAATGTTCAATGCTAATGCTTCTAAATACCACAAAGATTACTGCCCTGATATGAAGGCTTACAAGATTGGCCGCGTTGAATACGCTAAGGGTGAGGTTTCATCTCAGAGAGATGCAGTCCTCTTTGAAGATTAGGTTTTAGGTTCTAGGTGTTAGGTTTCAGGGGTTATGAAGAAATTAAAAACAGCTGTTTTAGTAAGTGGTGGTGGCACCAATTTGCAGGCTTTGATTGATTATCAGGCGAGTGCTGGGGCAGACTGTCCTTACGAAATTGTCTGTGTAATCTCTGACTCAAAAAAGGCCTTTGCTCTGGAACGAGCCGCTAAGGCTGGAATCCCTACCGCAATCTGTTCTCCATACGCTGTTATGGGCGAAGAGGTTGCTAAGGCCAGCGACCGCGATACTAAACGTCTTGCTGTTTCAAATGCTATGCTTGAGGCCTGCCAGAAGTACGGTGCTCAGGCAATTGTAGAAGCCGGCTGTCTTACTGTTCTTGCCGGCGACATTCTCAAGGTTTACGAAAATAAAATAATCAACCTGCATCCGGCTCTGCTGCCAAAGTTTGGCGGAGTCGGAATGTTCGGTCATCATGTTCATGAGGCTGTTATTGCGGCCGGCGAAAAAGAAAGCGGCTGCACTATCCACATTGCGGATGGTGGCTGTGATACAGGACGAATACTTATTCAGAAAAAAGTCCCTGTAATGCCTGACGACACTCCGGATACTCTTTATGCCCGCATTGCTCCAAAAGAGCACGAGGCAATTGTAGAAGGACTTTGTCTTCTTGCAAAAGAGCTTTCTAAATAATTTTATTGATTCAGAGAAGAATAATATTTTTCGAGCCGTGGACGTGCTGAGATGTAATATTTTTCAAGCTGCTTATCAAAATGCTTTCCGAAGCTTTCCATCATAATTGAATCAGCCTGTTCAAAACTCATAGAATCTTTATAAACACGTTTGCTTACAAGAGCATCGTAAACATCTGCAACAGCCATTATGCGGGCTTCCAGAGGAATCTCTTCTCCCTTTAGGCCTTCAGGGTATCCAGAGCCGTCCCAGCGTTCATGGTGATAGTGGGCAACATTTTCTGCGAGCTTGTGGAAAGCCTTATCATCAGTTTCCTTAAGAATTTCATGAACAATTCTTGCACCTTCTGCGGCATGGGTTTTCATAATGTTAAATTCTTCATCTGTAAAGCGCCCAGGCTTACGAAGAATTGCATCGTCTACAGCTATTTTTCCAAGGTCATGCATAGGGGCTGCCTTTATTATGTT
Source organism: uncultured Treponema sp. (assembly GCA_946537975.1). Classification (GTDB taxonomy): domain Bacteria; phylum Spirochaetota; class Spirochaetia; order Treponematales; family Treponemataceae; genus Treponema_D. Next base: position 8,922 of record CAMNGG010000216.1, read on the forward strand.
ATGACAGAAATCAGGAGAAAGCTGAAGTCTGTTTTCACTCTTATCTTTTTGAATTTCTGAAATAAGAATTTCTACGACTTTGCTTGTGCGCTTAATGTGACCACCTGTTGAATTATCGCGGCTTTCAACCATCGTTGCCATGCTCATAATAAGGTTGTTGTGCATTTCCAGAATGTGTTCTGTTTTCTGGTTTACTTCTTCGCGAAGCTTGTCATTAAAGCCGTTCAGCAGGGTAATATATTGCTGGTCTTTTGTATCATCCTGCATGTAAAGAATGTAGCCGCGATTTACATGACCATCAAAAAGCTTATTGATTTCAATCTGGAAAATCTGATTACCGAAGCTCTTAAAGAAAGAGTTCATTTTCGGATTGATAATGTATTTTCCTATGTTATCAATAATTTCTTTTTTTAAGCCCGGATTTTTTAGAGCAGAATCATCAACCTTAAGCTCTGCAAGCTCCGGAAAAATATCTTTTGCAATCTGGTTACTGCCAAGATAATGAAAGCCGTCATCAAAAGATACAAAGCCTGTTTTTCCATTGAAGGCGATGGTTTCAATTACAGTTTCGGTTACATCATAAAGTACAATTCTTCTGCTTATCATGAGCAATACACCTTCACTAAGAACGTAAGATAAAGGCATCAAATCTACTTTCAGATGGAATAGTCTTCCTATAAAAAAAGTAAGAACGGGAATAGTTTCGCAGGCCAGCATGTAACGCAGATTATGACGGGAAACATCGTTCTTTTTTCGGAAGGCATAAATGGTGGCACAGATCGTTATTATCATATAGATAAACATCTGAATGTAATAAAATGTATGAAGTACTCCATATTGCTTATGCAGAATCAGATTATTATTGATTAATTCTCCGCTAATGCCTTTGTAGAATATAGGAAAATAGCCGATTGTAAGAGAGGAAATAAAGAAAAAGGTTGAAACAGCAAGTAAAACTAATCTGATGGATTTTCTTAAATTCAAATTGCAGAGATTAAAAATTGCATACATGATAAAGACATGAGCAAAGATTCCAAGATAAGAAATCTTAATTCCAATAACAGCTTCGGGAACAGCTTTTGCTGAAGCAAGCATATAATACCCGAGATTTATAACGGGAATAAATGCAAAGTCCAGAGTAAGAAAAACTGAAAATCTTTTACGCCAGATTCCGGCATAAAAGCCGGCCATAACAAGTGAAGCGATAAAAAGAATTGCATAGTAAACTTTCATAATTATTTAACACCCCAAAGATGTAGTTTTATTACTCAATTAAAGAGTGGAAGAAATTACATTCTTCATCATTGCAGATAACTGCTTCTGAAAGCTTAGGGTCGCAGTGGAAAACATGCCATAAGGGCTGTTCCGCGTTCCCGTAGCAGTGAAGTTCGTTTTTTACACCCGCCGCATCGAGAGCTTTTTTCATTAATGTAGCCTGATCTTTTAAGAAATCTCCTTCGCAGGTCATAATAAAGGCTGGCGGAAAGTCACCCGTAACATGAGCGGCAGCATCCAGTATTTGAATTTCTTCTGGAGTTCCCTTGTGTGGAAGATATCCGCTTCGTAAGAGCCGGAACTTTGGTTCAGTATCATCCAGTGTGTATTTTCCGCAGTTCAAGGCAAGGCCACGCAGCGTCATAGCTTTATCTTTAATAAAATCAAATTGTTTACCAAAAGCTTTATTAGTAATTGCATCGGTGTATAAGGCAAGCAGATGGCCTCCGGCAGAATCGCCTACAGCAAAAAAATTATTTGTATCAAAACCATAGCGTTCCGCATTAGAACAGGCCCATTGAAAAACGGCTTCTGTATCCTCTACCGATGAAGGAAATTTTGCTTCTGGTGCAAGCCTGTAAGAAAAGTTGATAACAGCAAAACCACGCTGAGCCAGCCTCATACAGTAAAACTGATATTTTGATTTGTCACCGTAAACCCAGGCACCTCCGTGCACACTAATAATTACGGGCAGTTTTTTTAAGGTGCCGTCCGATTCAACGGCTGTTTTTGGCCTGTAAACATCCAGCAGCTGCCATTTCTTAAAACGTGTATCTGTGCCGTAAAGAATATCATCATAGCGTATAATATCAGCAGGTGTAGTTTGCCCTGCGTCGCGTTTTTTGTCGTAACTGCCATAATCGTGTCTGATTTTTCTTGAGGCAAGAAATTGTATAAGCGTTGTCATAAATTCTCCTTCCATATTATAACATATTTTTTTAAAATCAGATATAATAATTTTGAGGAAAGAAATGACCACCCTTATAAACACAACGCTTTGTTACATCGAAAAAGACAACAGTTACCTTATGCTCCACCGCACAAAAAAGGAGAAGGATTATAATAAAGATAAATGGATAGGAATCGGCGGTAAGTTTGAAAACGGAGAGTCACCCGAGGACTGCGCAGTGCGCGAGATTCGTGAGGAGACCGGCCTTATAGTTGAGACTTCCGACCTGGAATATTGCGGAATTGTTACCTTTGTAGATATGACCGGGGTGGGGGAAGTCCGCTCGAAGCACGCTACTGAAGTAGCGTGCGCGAATACCCCAACGCCCCCTTACACCGAGTTCATGCACATTTTCCGTGTCCGCAAATTCGACGGAGTTCTCAAAACCGACTGCGATGAAGGCGACCTCGAATGGGTTCCTCTTGCAAAATTAAAGGAGCTTCCGCACTGGCAGGCAGACGAAATCTTCTATGACTTCCTTGCAGAAAATCATCCTTTTTATTCACTCAAGGCTGTTTACAAAAACAACCGGCTCATAAAAACCTGGCTGAACGGAAAGCCTTACAATCACTTTACAAACTAAAACTCTCCGGCAAGAGCTCGCCCAGTGTAAACACTTTCTGCTCTCCCTTGCCGTTTGCTAAAATAATCTTAAAGTCGCGCTTGCAGAACTCGCTCAGTACCTGGCGGCAGACTCCGCAGGGCGGGCAGAAAGCTTCAATTACAACCTTGCCGTCGGCAGCTTCCGGGCCGCCAACTATGGCAATGGCTTCAAACTCGAGTGCACCTTCGCTTACTGCCTTAAAAACAGCAGTGCGCTCTGCACAGTTGCTTGGTCCGTAGGCAGCATTCTCAATATTGCAGCCGGTCCAGATTTTTCCGTCTTTATCCAGAAGCGCAGCACCTACATGAAAGTGAGAGTAGGGCGCATAGGAACGCTTTGTCATTTCGATTGCAGTTTTTATAAGTTCGTCATAATTCATAAGAACATTTTATCATATTTTTGTTTTATTTCAGCAAAAATATTAGTATACTTTAAATACGGTGGTTGAGTGCGACGAAGTCGCGTATCGAAACCACCCGCAAGGAGAAGCCATTGAACGACATTTCACAGGTAAATCAGGCAATTAATCTTACAGATCAGCTTATTTCAGAATTAGATCAGGCAGAGCGCCAGCTTTCTTCTGCCCGCAACTGGGGCTTTTTAGACGTTCTGGGCGGCGGACTGATTACAGATCTTATAAAACATTCAAAGCTTAATAATGCAAAAATCGCTATGGACCGGGTAAATTACCTTTTGCAGGAACTCCGCCGTGTTCTCGGCGGCATCAGTATGGCAGGGGATTACAGCATGAATGTAAGCGGTTTTGCCACCTTTGCAGATTTCTTTTTTGACAGCGGCATTGTTGATGTTTATATGACTGCAAAAATTATGAGCAGCCTCAACGAAGTCCGTAACCTAAAGAATCGATGTTATGAATTACATACGCGCTTGTCTAGTTTAAGATAAGATTGTTTGAAATCTATACAAAAAGGGGAATTTGAATCCTACTGCAAATACGCGGCTAAGATTATTTTGACAATCGGTCAAGCCGATTGCAAAATAACTTAGAGTGTATTTGTAGCAGTCTTCATCTTCCCCTTTTCGTTTAACTTGTAAATTAGGCGAATTGAGCCTGTCGAAGTTTATAATATTCGCCTTTCATGTTCATTAATTCTTTAGGACTACCACTCTCCACAATTCCGCCTTTATCAATTACAAAAATGCGGTCGGCATTCTGAATTGTTGAAAGGCGGTGGGCAATTACAAAGCTTGTTCGACCCTTGAGCATCTGTGCAATTCCTTTCTGAACAAGAAGTTCTGTTTTTGTGTCGATGCTGCTCGTTGCCTCATCCAGAATCAGAATGCGCGGGTTACTCAGCATGGTACGCGCAAAGGCAACCAGCTGCCTCTGTCCGTTGCTAAGTTCGCCACCGCGGGCCGTGAGCTTTGTATCGTAACCGTCCGGCAGTTCGCGGATAAAATCATCTGCGTGAACGGCGCGGCTGGCAGCCAGCATTTCTTCTTCACTCGCATCCAGCTTGCCATACATAATATTTTCACGGATTGTGCCGCTGAAAATATAGTTGTCCTGCGTCATAATTCCCATCTGGGTACGCAGACTTGCAAGCTCTACATTACGAATGTCTTTTCCGTCAATCAGGATGGCCCCGTCTTTAATATCATAAAAACGGCTCACAAGATTGACTACCGTAGATTTACCGGCACCCGTAGGTCCTACAAGAGCAATTGTCTCGCCCTGAGTCACAGAGAAATCAACATTTTTAAGAACATCTACATCTTCCTTGTATCCGAAGGTAACGCCCTTAAAGTCAACATTTCCCTTGATTGCAGGCATCTGCTCTGCATCCTCGCGGCTGGTAACTACCGGCTGCTTATCAATAATTTCAAAGATACGCTCAGCACCGCTGGCCGCATTAATAAACTGGTTGTAAAAATTACTCAGGTTCAAAATTGGCTGCCAGAACATTCCCACGTAGCTTCCAAAGGCAATGTAAGTTCCAATGGAAACGCCTTCAATTCCAAGCAGCTTAATTCCTACCATATATAAAGCCATGGTTCCAACGCTCCAGCACAAATCAATCCAGGAACCAAAGCCGTCGCACCAGCGAACGGCTCGCAGAAATTCGCGGCGGTCGTCCCAAACCAGCTGCTGGAAGGTCTTGTCAGTTTCCTGTTCAGCGCGGAAGCTCTGGATAATCTTAATGCCCGAAAGGTCTTCGTTGATAAAGGCATTCATATTCGAAGACTTCTGACGTTTTGCCTTCCAGTGCTTTTCTGCCATAATCGAAATCAGGAAAACTCCGCCAATCAAAAATGGCAGACTGCAGAGGGCGGCCAGAGCCAGCTTCCAGTTTTTAATGAACATAATCACCATTACCGCAATAACCGTAACAAGGTTCGGAATTAAAGTGGTAACGGCATTTTCAATAATGTCCTTGAGTGAGTTCGAGTCGCCGATAATTCTCGCAAGAATTTTTCCGGAAGGACGCGAATCAAAAAAGGCAAGGTCCAGACTCTGAATGTGGTCGTACAATTCCTGACGCAATTCCTGAATAACCTTGTTACTGGTCTTAGCCATCAAAAGCATACGAAGCTTAATTGCCAGCACCGCAAGAATATTGATGGTCGCTCCGAACGCCACAACGCGAATCAGGCCCGCAACATTGCCCGGAATAATATAGCGGTCAATGGCCCTCTCACTCAAAAGCGGATTCACAAGGTCTACCGCCGTACCAAAAGCCATGAGGGCAAAAACTCCCGCAATCCGTTTTTTATATTTGAGCAGGTAGCGGAAAAGCCGTGGCATCGTTTCGAAGTTAGACTTCTGCACCTGCTGTTCATCGATTTTATAACTGTTCATAAATACAATCTCCATTTATTGCCACACGGATTCGGAATTACTAACGTAATTCCATTTTTTTTATGAAACGACGTTAGTCGTTTCCAATCCGTGTGGTACCTATTCTTCAAGTTCACTTAGTACTGCGAGTCGTAGGTTTCCTTATAAAGGCCGCCAAGCGATAAAAGCTCTTCGTGAGTGCCACACTCGGCAACCCGGCCCTTATCCAGAACAATAATCTTATCTGCCTTGCGTACCGCAGAGATTCTGTGGGCGATGATGATTTTTGTCATGCCGGAAAGCTCTGCGAGAACTCCCTGAATCTCTTGTTCGGTTTCTGTATCCAGAGCCGAAGTTGAATCGTCCAGAACCAGCACCGGTGTTTTACGGGCTAGGGCTCGCGCGATTGTAATTCGCTGCTTCTGTCCGCCGCTAAGGCCAACTCCGCGCTCACCAATTACGGTATTCTCTTTTTCTTCCATCTTGTCTACAAACTCAGAAGCGTGCGACTGATTCAGAGCCGAGCGAACTTCTGCGGTTGTAATGCTTTCGCGGGCACCCAGGCGGATATTTCCGTCAATCGTGTCGCTGAACAAAAAGATGTCCTGCATAACACAGGAGATTGCCCTGCGCAGGGTAGGCAAGGGCAGGTCGCGGATATCAATTCCATCAAGCTTAATGCTTCCGCCTGTAACATCGTACATGCGCTTAAGCAGGTTGATGATGGTTGTCTTTCCCGAACCGGTTGAGCCCATGATTCCAAGGGTCTGGCCGGCCTTGATGTCGAAGGAGACATCGTCGAGAATCTTGCGAGGTTCGGTGGTTGAGGTTCTCGAAACCACCGGCGACTTTGAATCAACTTCGGTCTTAGTGGCTGCTTGCCCTTCGAGAGCCTCAGGGGCCGCATCCAACTTGTCACATGTAACCTCATAGGTTACATGCTCAAAGCTGATGTCACCATTAATATCAAAAGCAGAGAAGAGGGCAGAGTTCAGTTCTTCATCTTCTGCAACCTCTGTGCTGTCTGTAATATCCGGCAACTCAGCATAAATCTTATTCAGACGCTTTACACTTGCCCTTGCACTTGAAAGGCCATTTGTGAGCCACCCCAGCATTTCCATAGGCCAGATCATTCCGCCAACGTACTGGGTAAAAGCAATCAGTTCGCCAACGCTCATCTTGGCTCCACCCTGCAGCGGGTTACCCTTCATAACAATAAGTCCACCCAGCAGCAAAGAAATCACCGAAAGGAGCCTTGTAATTGTCTGGATCATCGGATTGTACTTTACGAAAACCCGGCTCAAATCAATATTCAGTTCATAAAACTTCTGGTTATGCTTATGGAACTTTGCAATCTCAAAGCCCTCACGTGCAAAAGCTTTAACCGTACGAACTCCCGCAAGATTTTCTGCCGCAGTGTTGTTCATCTCTGAACCTTCCTGCATAACGGCACCGTACAAATCATCCAGCTGCTTTTCCATCATAATGGCAATTACGCCAGAGCCAATCATTCCTACAATCGGAATCAGGGCCAGCTGCCAGTTTATGCGGACCATAAAAATAATTGTAGTCACCGTGCGGATAAAAACTTCGGCCATGAGAATTCCCATAAAGGCTGCAATATCCCAGATGCGGTCTACGTCGTCCTTTACGCGGCTCATAAGTTCACCGGAGTTTATGCCGTCAAAAAAGTTTGCAGAAAGACTCTGAATCTTCTGAAAAAGATTTATGCGGACCTCACTTGCAATTTTACTTCCGGCAAAGTCGCAGGCATATTCCTTTGTGTACTGAAAGATGCAGCGGCCAACTCCTATTCCAAGAATGCCAAGCAGAAGAAAGTTCAATACTTCCATTCGCTTTGCAATCAAAACATCATCAATAATATGCTGAACAATCAGAGGTGCTGCCTGGTCCAGCATTGTGCCCGCACTCATAGCAAGCAGGGCAATCAGATACAGAAAACTGTAACGTTTAAAATAACGATATAAATTCAGTTTGTTCATAATTCAAGTTACAAATAATAAGCAGGAACGATTCGGTAACGAGCCGAAAACAATAATACACACGCCGAGGTATCGTGCGGTCGATTTGTGAGGATTTGATTTGTAAGTGGGAACTAATTCTCTTTTGTGCGAGGGAGAATCATTCCGCACTTAAAATCAAAAAACACTACACTGTTATCCATGGGAGTGACCTCCTTAAAAAGAATTTCACCGGCGAGTCGATGATAATTTCAATCTAGTGAGAATAAAAATTTTTGTCAAGCATGATTAAATGTTTTGTATATTAAATACTTCATAAATCATATTTTCGATGCTATAATAAAAACTACAGGAGGATAAAGTTCATTATGCGAAAAGAGTTTTGTGAAAAAGATGGTATTCTCATAACATATACAGCTGATGATGTTTGTTTTGAAGATTGCAAAACAGCAGAATCCGTTCTTCTCAAAAATGATGGCAGTATAATTCATTCCAATTTTGATGATACAAAGAATCAGTATTTTCAAGATTATTTGAAAAAGATTTATCCGGTAATTACAACATTCCGTAGTCTTGATTCTCTGGAGACAGCCTAATGCCTCAATTTATTCGTGCCGCGGGATATAAAATTTATTTCTGGTCAAATGAATCTGGAGAACCCATTCACTTTCATGCTACTAAAGGCAATCCAGACAAAAATGATACAAAAATCTGGGTCTTGCAAAATGGTTCATTAAAAATTGCTCATAACAAAGGTCGCATTCCAGAAAAAGACTTGTCCCGTATTTTTTCTGCCATGCAATTTTATCATCTCGAATTCGTAGACTTCTGGAAATCATATTTTGGTGAGGTTCAGTTTTATAAAGATTAATTTTTGGAGAGATGAGTCCCTCTATATTAATAAGGAAAAAAAACAATGAAAAAAAATGCATTATTATTACTAACATTTTCCTTGCTGATTATGGGATGTGCAACAACAAGTTCAAAACCATATGGAGATTCGATTGTTCTGAAAGAAAGAGTAAAAGATTCAAATATTTTTTTGCCTGGCACAACAATCATAATTCCAGAAACTCTCTGGGCTTGTGACCATGAAGTTACACAGGGTGAATACAAAGCCATTATGGGAACAAATCCAAGTTATTTTTCAAGCAATCCTGCTCCTGGCGAAATTCAGGAAAACAGACCTGTCGATAGTGTAAGCTGGTATGATGCTCTTGTATATTGTAACAGATTAAGCATTAAGGAAGGTCTTTCTCCATGTTATACAATTAAGAAAACTACAGATCCAGATTTGTGGGGTGAATCTCCAAAAACTTTTCCCGATAAAGACTGGGATTCTGTAATTTGTGATTTTTCGGCAAATGGATATCGTTTACCAACCAAAATAGAATGGGCATATCTGTCACGAGGCGGCAATCTTACTAATAAGGGGCAGACCCTTTATTCAGGAAGTGATATTTCTGATGAAGTTGCATGGACTATAGATAACTGTTACTACATTGGAAATAAAGGCCGCACTTATGGAACTCATGAAGTAAAAAAACTTAAACCAAATGCTCTCGGGCTGTATGATATGAGCGGAAATCTTTTTGAATGGTGCTGGGACGGTTATAAGTTCAATGATATGAATGGTCCAAAAAAGTATATAGGTGTAAAATTCCACTATTCGGCTGGCGGTTGCTGGGACTGGGGGGGCTTTGAACTGGATGCAATAACTTCCACCTCGCCAGACGGAGATTGGTATAATGGTTTTAGAGTAGTTCGTTCTACAATAAAATAATCGACTGCAGATTCATGGCAAAGGCAGCTAGCTTTTCCGGCCGTCACGGTAATCTATAACCCAGCCGCCGTTGTAAAAGCCGTTGTCGTTGCGGGTAGGGGTGACGAAGATTACCTTTGTCGGATTTTCTGTGTTGTATTCAAAGACATTTGATTCCCATTGGAAGGCCTGGGGCTGCGAATATTCTACGACTCCGGATTGCAGGGCTCTTCTGGCTTCTTCTCCGGATTCCGGGTAAACGAAGTTGTTCTGCTGGTCAACAGGAGTGTAGAGGGAGATTTTGTAGCGGCCCTTTTTGAGTTTGAGGTGCATTGCCATGCCGCCACTGAGAAAGTAGGTGTGTTTGTAGTTGCGGATAATGTCCAGTGTGCTCATCCATTCGTAAGTGGCGGTGATGCAGCTTGTATCGTAGGTGACGTCCTTGCCAGCATCGTCTTCGATGCGGATAAAGCAGCGGATGTCGTTGAGAACTCCGATATTATCCGGCCGGTAGATGATCAGCGAGGTTTTGTCGTGGCCAGCCGGTAAGTCTTTTGTGGCGTCGATGAAATCGTAGTATGAGCCGGGTAGCGGCTGGGCGGCAGCGGATACAGTAATTAGAAAAGAGAAGAGTAGAAATAAAAAAGATGGTTTCGATACGCCCTTCCGGCTACTCAACCACCGCGGGTTTATCTTTCTCATACTGTCATTATCTGCTGAATTTTTGCATGACCGGTTTCATCGGTATCTGCCAGTCCCTCTGCTTTTCCTGCTGAAATAATTTTGAAAGGACAAAGCGGGAGACCGTTCTTTCCATAAATGGTAACAGGTCCATAATTGTACCAGCCGTAGCGGGCGGCCACTGGATGAGAGACCTTCTCACTATGCAGAACAATTGTGTTCTGTTTTCCTTCACTACCACCGAGGGCAAATTTAGCAGCTTGCCAGACACCATCACTCGCCGCAATTTCAAAGCCGGTAAAATCCTCCGGTACAATTAATCCCTGGAGAGCTTCCATTTTTTTGTATTCTTCAAGACGTTTTTCATCAGACCTGACTTCAAAGCCAAGCGGGGCATTTGCAAAACTCAAGATGAGCTGCTCCTTTACCGGATGACAGCTTTCAACCTGTGGCGCCGCCGCATCAAGCGAAGGAATCAGCTGATAAACATTCGCCAGAGCATTTCTTTCCATTCGTTCTGCAAGTTCTTTTTTTGCAACAGGATGAATGTCGCTGTACTGTCCTAAATCAAAGGCACTGGTAAGCCATACATTGCGGACAGAAGCCGCTGTCTTTGCCTGCTGCTGACGAACAATGCACCAGTGCTTATAATCAGGATCTGCCTCGTAGCGGTGAACCGGCAGCTGTACAAAAACAAAAGGCAGACTCTCGTCCTTCCAGTCTGTACGCCAGTTATCAATCAGGGTGCGGAAAAGCTTGTAGTAAAAAGAGGCTTTGTGGTCATCACTTTCTCCCTGATACCAGAGAACGCCCTTAAGAGTGTAAGGTAAAATTCTGGCTACCATGCAGTCATAAAGTCCGCAGGGGCGGTAAGGATTTTTGCAGGAAGCAGGTCCCGGCCATGGATTTTTGCCGAGAATCTTTTCGGCTTCGGCCCAGGTAATGCCGGGCTGCTTTTCCCAGAGTTTGCCAAACTTTTCCTGCCACTTTGCATTTTCTATTTCGTAATCATCAAATTCTTTACACTGCTGTTCAATAGATTTTCCACGGGTGGCTTCAGCATAGTCTGTAAGGTAGGTATTTAAATCAGCATCCTTTTCAAGATATTCTCTGCGCATCCAGGCAGAAGCTGAGGTTCCTCCCCAGTTACAGCCAACAAGTCCTACAACGCAGCCCAGGTCTGCGGCAAGCTTTTTTGCAAAAAAGTAACCTACTGCGGACCAGGCTCCGCGGGCAGGACTTTCCCAGGTCTGCCAGGCTGTTTTGCTTTCAGCTTCATAAAATTTATCATCAATCCAGCCAATCTTATTTGTATAATAAAAGCGGACGTTTTTTCCGGCAGTTTCATCAGAAAGCTCTGACGGTCCTTCCTTACAGTTTTGAAGTTCAAACTCCATGTTGCTCTGACCACCTGCAAGCCAGACTTCGCCAAT
>CAMNGG010000217.1 GCA_946537975.1 uncultured Treponema sp.
GTACACTAATGTTGATTATCCTATTCCTTATAATCCGCCTTTTGTTCCGGACGAAAATCCGGTGGGCATTTATTATCGTGAATATGAATATGAGGCTGATGGGCTTGAGCGTATTCTTTGTTTTGAAGGCGTAGACAGCTGCCTTTATCTTTATGTGAACGGAAAGTTTTGCGGTTATTCTGAGGTATCGCATCACACGGCGGAGTTTAATATCACTCCGTTTTTGAAGAAGGGCCAGAACCTGATTACGGTTGCGGTTCTTAAGTGGTGCTTTGGAACTTATATGGAAGATCAGGATAAGATCCGCCTTTCGGGAATTTTCCGCGATGTATATGTTTTGTCCCGTCCGGAAAAACGTATAAGTGATTACCGAATTAAGACTAACTTGAAAACTAACTATCGTTCGGCAGTTTTAAAAGTGACTGTAGGCGGGGCGGATGCGGATGTGACTTTGTCGGCGCCTGATGGAAAGGAGCTTTTTAGGGGTCACGCAAAGAAGGGAGTTGAGCTTGAAATCAATGTGGATTCGCCGGTTTTGTGGTCTGCAGAAAATCCGCTTCTTTATAAACTTCTTCTTGAGACTGCAGACGAACAGATTGGCGAAGAAGTTGGATTCAGGAAAGTCACAAGCGAGAAGGGCGTGTTTAAAATCAACGGACAGCCGATTAAGTTCCGTGGAGTGAACCGACACGACAGCTATCCTGATACCGGTTATGTAAGCAGCATCGCCCAGACAGAAAAAGACCTGCGCCTTATGAAGCAGCATAACATCAATGCAATCCGAACATCTCACTATCCGAATACGCCTGAGTTTTATAAGCTCTGCGACCGCTACGGCTTTTATCTTATCTGCGAGGCAGACCTTGAAATGCACGGAAGTGTTTCGGTAAACAACACTGCTCACTGGGACTGGTCTGATTATTCAGGAATTGCCTTAGCCGCAAGTAACAAGCTTTTTTACAAGGGAATCCTTGACCGCGAAAAATCCTGCGTCACCAGAAATATAAACCGTCCTTCTATTGTTATCTGGTCAATGGGTAACGAAAGTGGTAACGGCAGCAACTTTACCGAGGCCGCAAAGTGGATAAAGAGCTTTGACGACAGCCGCCTCCTTCATTATGAAAGTGTGCATAATCAGGGAGATACAAGCGATGCTGTTTATGACCTTGTTTCCCGAATGTACCCGAGCGTGCAGGATTGGAAAAAGATGGCTGAGGATAAAAAAGAAAAGCGCCCTCTGGTTCTCTGCGAGTACTGTCACGCAATGGGAAATGGTCCAGGAGATCTTGAAGATTACCATAAGCTTTTCCATAGTTCGGAGCGTTTCTGCGGAGGCTTTATCTGGGAGTGGTGTGACCATTCAGTTATTCTTGGTAAGGCCCGTGATGGCAGCGTAAAATACGGCTACGGCGGCGACTGGGGCGAAAAGCACAACGATGGAAACTTCTGCTGCGACGGACTTGTTTATCCTGACCGCCGCCCTCACACAGGCCTGCTCGAAGCAAAGCAGGTTTACAGACCTGTCAGGGTTCGCAAACTGGCCGACGGAAAAAATGCAGGGCCGGACAGTGCAAGCTTTGAGTTCACAAATCTTTTAGCATTTACGGATGCGGCTTCGGTTTTGGATTGCCGCTATGAAGTTATGATAGACGGCGATGTAATAAAATCCGCTGCTCTCGAGCTTCCTGCACTCCCGCCACTGGGTAAGAAAAAAATCAGCCTGACAGCTTTGCCAAAGTTTGAAGGTAAAGATTCATACATCAGATTTATCTTTACTTCAAAAGTTGACAGTCTCTGGTGCGACAAAGGCTATGAAGTTTGTTTTGATCAGGTACAGCTTTCGGCAAACGAAGCTGCTGATGACGAAGCAGAAATTCTCCGCAAGGCTTCCTTTATGCCGGAGCTTCCTGGTCAGAAAATATGGCAGCCTGGAAAGCGCGACGCAAAGGGCATTCAGGAAAATGCCAGAGCTGAAATTGATGCTCTTGTAAAGTTTGTCCGCAATGCCGAAAAACATAATGAAAATCAGAACTGGCAGGAAGCTTTTCATGTAAAGTCTAACAGTGTCAAGGTTGATTTTGGCGGAATTCTTGTTGAACCGACAGGACTGCGCTATACAGTAACTGCCGGCAAGCTGACCTATTCCTTCAATCGACGAACTGGTGTTATTGATTCAATCAAAACAGATAAAAAGGAGCTTCTTAAAAAGCCGCTTCGTTTTAATTTTATGCGGGCCCCTCTGGATAATGACCCGATGAAGGGAGAATGGTTTGGAGCTCATCTTCATGATTATGAGGTAAAGGTTTTCGGCTCACGCATAGAACCGACGGAAGATGGAAAAGCTATCCGTATAATAGTAGAGCAGGGCTTTGTATGGAGCACTTATCAGCCATTCCTTTATGGAAGTGTGGTTTATACAATACGTGGCGGAAAGATGGCCGGGCTTTCGGTTGCCTTTGACTTTACCGCAACTCGAAAAATATTTATGCTTCCAAGAATAGGACTAAGATTCTTCTTAGACAAATCCTTTAATAAGGTTGAATATTTTGGCTATGGTCCGACAGAAAGCTATATAGATAAGCATCAGGCAACCTGGCTTGGAAGGTTTAAGGCAAAGGTAAGCGATATGTATGAGCCATATATCCGTCCTCAGGAAAACTCTTCTCATTATGATTGCCGTTATGTAAAGCTTTCAAATAACAAACTAACGTTAGTTTGTTCTGGAGTGGATACAAAAACTGGTTATCAAAAAAATATCAGCTTTAATGCATCGGAATATACAGAAGAAGAGCTTTGGACAAAGCGCCATAATTTTGAACTGGAGAAGAGCGGATATACAGTTTTCTGCGTGGATTATAAAATGGCGGGAACTGGTTCTAATTCCTGTGGTCCGGCTCTGGCAACTAAATATCGTGTTCAATTGCCGGAAGTAAATGGACAGCTGGATTTTAGATTTTTACAGAACTAGTTTTTACGTGAAGAATGTAAGAGTTCTGGTGAGGACCCTATTGCATTTTTAGTTCACGCTTGTTTTTATACATTTCTTTATCTGCTCTATCATATTCGATTGGTTATGGCTGACTGTGGCTGTGCAGTTGACTGCTGCTGTGCATAGATAATTTTTTTAAATATGCTGTATAATGGGTTTTCAATGGAGTAGCTTTATGTATTCTGATTCATTGTTGAATTTTTTCCAAATCACGGAGGAGCTCGGGCTGCAGCAGGGTGCAGATAGTTTGATGGAGATGGAAGAAGGGGGAGTTTCCTTTGCACTGGATAGTGGGGTTCATGTTGATGATATCTGGGCTCGTACTGAGCGCGTGGAAGAATGTCTTGATTTAATAGATGATGAAAATCAGAAAAAGCATATTCAGAATATGCTGTACTTTACTGCTGGTGTAATGCCGGATACAGATTCTGTAGACAATCGCTTCGAGATTATAGAAAATCTGGAAAATGTGATAAATGATTTTAAGGAGAGCGATAGTATTTTTTCTAATCATCTTGTTGGAATTGGTCCTGGTGGAATTGATCATGACTGGGACTCTGTGGAGTATAAAGGCCGCGACCACGAATATTTTGATTATGATACTATAAATGATGAAAAAGATTTATTTGCATTACAGCTTACTCTGGCAAAAAAATTGAATATGCCTTTTATTCTGCACAGTCGCAAGGGCTTTAAAGAAACCTCAGATGTCTTAAAAGCTGTAAAATGGAACAGGGGGCTTGTTCACGGTTTTTCTTACAGTCAGTCAGAGCTGGCTTTTTTTCTTGATTTAGGCTGGTATATAAGTTTTAGTGGCACTGTTACATATGCGGGAAAGAAAAACTTTAGTGATATGTCTGAGTTGATAAACTATGTGCCAAAGGACCGTCTTTTAATTGAAACTGACTGCCCCTTCTATCCTCCGGTTCCTGTAAAGAACACTTCAAATATTCCTCAGAATATCAAATATGTTTATGAATATATTGCCTCAAAAAGAAATATTAGCGGGCATAAAATCGGTGATATCGTAGAAGAAAATTTTCAGAAGCTTTTTGGCTTGGCGAAGAAGTAGTGACACCTTTTTATTCTATTGTTTTTCTGCTATAATAAAAATATCGGGGCTGTAGCTCACCTGGCTAGAGCGCTACAATGGCATTGTAGAGGTAGTCGGTTCAAGTCCGATCAGCTCCAAAAAGACATTACATTTAAACACACAAAATTTCATTTCAAATTTCATTTGCTTGACTTTTAATATCTTTACTATATAATTCTAATAATATGTCACAAAGTATATATATCGGTTTGGCAGGAATCTTATCTATTGTCTCAATGCCATTAATCATAAAATTATGTAAAAAATTCAGTTTATATGACTATCAAAGTGCAAGAAAAATCCATTCAGGTAATATTCCACGTTTAGGTGGCGTGGGAATTTTCTTTAGTTTTATTATTTCTTCTATTATTTATATCATTAAATCAAATCCTGCAAATCTTAATAAAATTCTTCCGATTCTTATTGCGGCAAGCATAGTTTTTACCTTTGCGCTTCTTGATGATATTCTGACACTTCCGGCCTTAGCAAAGCTTATAGTTCAGCTTATAGCGGTTTCTGTTGTAGTTTTCAACGGTTTTAGTTTTAAGCAGATTTTTTCCTGGGTTCTTCCAACACCTGTAAGCCTTGTTCTTACCTTTTGCTGGATTCTGGGTGTTATAAATGCCTATAACCTGATTGATGGACTTGATGGCTTGTGTGGCAGCTTCTCAATTTCTACTATAATTACTCTGGGAGTTCTTTATACACTCACAGGAAATTCGGAATCGATCTTCTGCTTTATTCTTGCGGCTTCTGTTTTCGGTTTTCTCTGCTTTAACTGGCCGCCGGCAAAGCTTTTTATGGGTGATGCGGGAAGCCAGTTTCTTGGCTTTATGATTTCGGTATTCCCTCTTTTTGATTCAAGCAATGTATTTGAATTCAATAAGTTTCTTATTATGCTTGTGATTACAGCTTTTCCGGTTTTTGATACTATTGCCGCCATCTGGAGACGTATCCGCGACAAAAAACCTATTATGTCGCCAGACCGCTCACACCTTCACCACAAGCTTTTGAATATGGGCTATTCAAAAAAGAGTGCCCTCTACCTTCTCTGCTTTTTGCAGATTCTTTTGTGCACATCTGTAGTTATTTCTTACTTCCTTGGAGCAAGACGCGGAATGGCTCTTCTTATTGAATCTACCGCTTTTGTAACTCTCTTCTTCAGCTTTGTTCATTATACAAACCGTGCCGTTGTCCTTAAGCAGATGAAGGAAAATGCCGCTGCTGAAAAAACAGCAGAAAGCACCGCTGAAACAGTAAATGAAAATACAACTGATGCTCCGGAAACTAAGAAGTAAGAAGTCAGACAGAAAAACTAAAGACCGAATATTTCTTTTCTGTGAAGAAGACCCAGCTCATGAAGATTAGCTTCAAGCGGGGCTTTTTCTTTTTTTCCGGCCTTTATAAAGACACCCAAATCTATAGTAAAGCGATTCATAGAAAAATGCTGAAAAACATAAACCTTCTTCCAGGCCTGCTGTACATCGTCTGCTTCTAAAGCCTTGCGCAGGGCATCTCTGTAGGGGCAGAAAAGCTTTTTATCCTTTAATTCAGAATAGCCTACCAGCCAGAGCTCTGTTCCAAGCGCCACGTGAAGGGCAGCTGTTTTTTTGGCCATCCAGATTTGAGAATCGTAAATTAGCTTTGCGACCTCCGGACCGCCCCTTTTTGCGATAGTATTAAGCTGAACCGTTTTTGCACTGTGCACCGGAGTTTTATTCAAAATAATCACATTACGGCGGAAATCAACCCCAAGCTCAGGATTTTTTCGAAAATAGCCCTCTGCAATTTTGCCGGCCTGTCCTACCAGATATCTGTTATTGCTTGCCCTCTGCTCGTCTTTGCCGGGATTATCTCCAATTACTATGAGCTTAATTTCGTCTTCCTGCTTTACATCGTCCAGAGCACGGTTATAAACAACAGGGGTTTCAAAGGGATATTCCGGAGTTTTTGCAAGTCTGGCAGCCTCTCTCTGCAATTCAGTTAGCTGAGGAAGGAGCTTTTTCCATTCTTCCACCTTGTTTTTAAATTCATCTTTAAAATCACAAAAATATTTCCACTGCTGAGCTGTCATAACTTTCCCTGTATTCCTTTTTCTTTTACTTTTCTGAAATTATAGTATAAAATATTAATATTGCATAAGCAAATAATGAATTAAAACATATTTCTGGAGGATTTATGAAAAAACTTCTAGCTTTCGTTTTTGCTGCCGGACTTAGCCTTTCGCTTTTTGCAGCAGATTTCTTCAAATACGCCCCAATTACTGGAAACGTAAAATCTTATACCGAAACAACCTTTTCTATTGCAACCCGTTTCGGTACCTTATACAGAACACCAAGTTCAAAAATTCAGCATGTTTTTGACTCTAACGGAAAGGAAATTTCTTCTTCTGAGCTTACTCCAAAAGATGCAGTAATAAACACAATTGTCGCAAAGTATGATTCTGTAGGAAACCTTGTTGAACAGGTTTGCACAAGTGCGGACGGTGAAATTGTCTGGAAAAATACAAACACCTTCAAAAATGGTCTCAAGGTAGACAATTCTGAATATGACAGAAAGGGTACACTCCGCGCCCGTGCCATCTATACATACGACAATAATCTGCTTGTAGATGAATCCAGCTATGATGGTGATGGTGCTTTAATCTGGAAGACAATTTATAAATATGATGAAAACGGACGCACAAGCTCTGTAAATGAATACAACCCTGACGGCTCTTTGAGCGAAAAAATTGTTTACAATTATACTGAATCTGGAGCCATTGATTCTGTTTCTCAGATTGATGCTTTTGCGGGAAAAGAAACTTCCCTTGTTTTCCGCTATGGAACAAACGGAACTCTCAACGAAATTACTACTTATGATTCTAACAAGCAGGTTATTAAGAGAACTCTTCTTAAATATGATGCTAAAGGAAACATAAACAAGATTTCTGAATATGATGTTGCTGAAAAGTTTGGAACAACTGTAAATGAACTGGTTGCGATGTCTGAGTACAGTTATGAATATGCTGATTCTGCTGCCAGCAATGCTGACGCAAAATAAAAACACCTTTGTCTGCGGGTCCCAGCGATGGCAAAAAAAACGGTGGTTTCGATACGATGCTTCGCATCACTCAACCACCGTTTCATACAAATACCGAACCCCGGTGGTTGAGTAGTCCGAAGGACGTATCGAAACTACCGGGGTATTTTTTTAATAATTCTGAGCTTCAATCTGGAAATATGCCTGTGGGTGTGCACATACCGGGCAAACCTTTGGAGCTTCCTTTCCAATTACAATGTGACCGCAGTTGCGGCACTGCCAGATTGCATCGCCATCGCTTGAGAAAACAAGCTTATCTTCTATATTCTTAAGCAGCTTGCGGTAGCGCTCTTCGTGATGCTTTTCGATAGCCGCAACTCCTTCAAAAAGCTTTGCAATGTATTCAAAACCTTCTTCGCGGGCAGTTTTTGCGAAGCCATCATACATATCTGTCCATTCGTAGTTTTCGCCGTCTGCGGCAGCCTTGAGGTTTTCTTCTGTAGTTCCTACACCACCATTAAGCAGTTTATACCACATTTTGGCATGTTCTTTTTCGTTGTCTGCAGTTTCGAGGAAGATTGCGGCAATCTGTTCGTAGCCTTCCTTTTTTGCCTGACTTGCATAATAAGTGTACTTATTGCGTGCCTGTGATTCACCTGCAAAGGCTGTCTGCAGGTTCTTTTCGGTCTGTGTTCCTTTGATATCCATAGTTTTGCTCCTATATAAATAATATTATTAAAAATATAATCCAGAAAACGGTTATTGTAAATGAAAAATCTTGTTATATAAAAAAAATCTCAACGGGCTAGGGCATGGAGCGGTGGCGAAGCCAGCGACCGCAGGGGGCGGCGGCCGCTGGCCGGCGCAACCGAGGACGCCGAGGGTTACCGAGCCGCGGAACGCCCGACCGGCTGG
>CAMNGG010000218.1 GCA_946537975.1 uncultured Treponema sp.
CTGAAAAAATAAAGCGGGAAAATCTTGAACAGGTAATTTCGAGCCGTAATGATATCATTTCATTAAAAAAGAGTCTTGAAGCGGCAGAACGTAAGCTTAAGATTGCTGAGGTAGCTTCTCTTCCAGATGCAAAGCTTGGCTTTGGAATTGGAGTAACAGGTACAAGCTATTCAGATAATTTTGGAAAGCTTTTCGGAGCAGGCTTCACGAATATCCGGGGTGCAGATGTTTCCGGCTCGCTTGGTCTGGATATAAAGCTTGGCAACAATTCAAAAAAAGGTGCAGAGGAGCAGGCTCTGATAGAATACAATTCAATTCTTGCAGATTATAATAATGCTCTTGATAGTCTGGTAAAGCAGGTCAGAAATGCCGCGGAAAAAATTTCTATTTACAAAAAAGCTGTGCAGAATGCCGACGAGGTGCTTGCCCTGCAGAAAAACCTGTATGAAAATGAACAGAAACGTTTTAATGCGGGTTTAATTACAGTCGACAGTCTGATGACACAGGATGAAAAATACATCTCGGCAGAAAACTCTTATTATCAGGTGCTTATAAACTATCTGCTTGCGGTACTCGAATACAAGTATTATACCGGGGAAAATTTTTATTGAAATTATTCTGGTGGTTAGGCCCCCTCAAGAAGAATATATTGAAAACACCGTATTCATAATGATTAATTTAATTACTGCTTCTCAAAATAAATATACACAGCATGATTTGAATTTTTCGAATTAAATAATCCTAAACCATTACCTCTAGAATCAAAATCATTCAATACGGAATTTGCTTCAGAAGGTGTAAATCCATGAGTTACAAGAAAATCATAACATTCATTTCTAGAAACATCCGCCTTGCTTGCAAAATCATATTGCTCTAGAGATCTAAACAAATTTCTTATTTGCTTTATTTCAGAAAATGTATAAGATGATTGATTTCCATATGAATTAGAAATTGATAAAGCACTAGTTTTATTAACTTCTCCCGCCTCAACATAGTATTTTTTTGAAGCTTCCCCAGAAGTTGTCTGCTGACATCCTGTAATCCCTAATATACAGAAAAGCGCCAGTACAATTCCAATAAATTTCAGTTTTTTATTCATTTTTTTCTCCTTTTTGATTGATTAAATCAATATTTATTAAAAAAAGATTTGTATAATTGAGTATAAATCCAAAAAGATAAGTCTGTCAAATCCAAACTTGCATTTACTCAATTAAACTTATCTTCATGAATAAATATCAATCAGATTTCATTGCAAATCTTATTTATTACAGAGAAAAGAAAGGTTTTACACAGTCTACGCTGGCTGCAGTTTGCGATTGTTCAAAAGGTAATATTGGTGGAATAGAATCTGGAAAGTCAGCTCCTTCATTTGAACTAATTTTGAAAATTGCATATGCACTTGAGATTCATCCTGCAGATTTATTTCTTAGAAATACTAGCGTTTCCAGTAAGGGAAACACAGATTTCTTTCAAGAAAAGTTCTTTCCAGCCATGAAAGAAATGATTGAAAATCAGTTTCCAAAAATTTAAGAATATAATTCTCCTTGAATAACCTGTAAAAAAATGCATTATCCCGTTTTTGCAGGCTTCTATCTTATTAACATTTATTAAATGAGCCTACAAAAAACCACAATTCTTTATTTTTGCAGGCTGCAAACACAGAGTATTTGTTCTGTCAAATTGAATAATCTGTATTTTTTGAAGACTTTAACAGTTTTTAAGCCTGCAAAAAATGCTTTTTTTATTTTTTGCAGGCTCACAGGCTTAACTTACACTTGGGATTGACCTGCAAAAATGTGAATATTATTTTTTTGCAGGCTAAATGGCTATATTTTTCTTTCAACCAATATCGTTAGTCCGCTGAAGTTTTGGAGACTTCAGGGAAAGGCCCGCCTGCGAGCCTGAAGAAGCGACCGGAGGGAGCGCGCGTGAGGGCATGGAGCAGTTGCGAAGCAAGCCACCGCAGGCGAAGCCGAGGAGGCCGAGCGGCAGCGAGCTGCGGAACGCCCGACCCGGCGGTGGAACGAAGTGGAGCCGCCGGGTCACGCCCGAAAAATCACTTGAATCTTCCATACAAACTATGGTATAAATATACAAAGGGAACGTATATTTATGCAAAATGATATTAAATTTATAGAAGGCGGTGTTTGCGCTCCTCTGGGCTTCACCGCAAACGGTATGCTCTGCCACATTAAGGCGAGCAGAACTAAGAACGATACTGCGCTTGTTTATTCCGAAGTGCCTTGTAATGCGGCCGGTGTTTTTACTCAGAACCGCGTAAAGGCCGAGAGTGTAAAGCTTACACAGAAGCATCTGGCCGACGGCCGCGCTCAGGCTCTCATTGCTATTTCGGGAAACGCTAACTGCTGTACCGGAGCTCAGGGTGCTGAGAATGCTCTGCGTATGGCTAAGGCTGCGGCCGGCCAGCTTGGTATTAAGGCTGAAGATGTGATTGTTTACTCTACCGGCGTTATCGGTGCCCAGCTGGATGTTACTAAGGTTGAAAACAACGCCGAGGCCCTGGCTAAGGGACTTTCGCGCGACGGCAACAAAGAAGCTCGCATCGCTATCATGACTACTGACACTCAGTTTAAGGAATGCGCAGTTGAGTTCACTCTCGGCGGAAAAGTCTGCCGCATGGGAACTATGTGTAAGGGCTCGGGCATGATTCACATTAACATGGGAACTATGCTTTCTATGATTACGACTGACTGCGCTATCTCAAGCGAGATGCTGAGCAAGGCTTTACACGAATCTATTCAGGGAACTTATAACTGTGTATCTGTTGACGGCGACACTTCTACCAACGACTCGCTTTGTATTCTTGCAAATGGCCTTGCTGGAAATGCAGAAATCACTGCGCCCGGCCCAGACTACGATACTTTCCTTGCTGCCCTCAACAAAATGAACACTGTAATGGCAAAGAAAATTGCCGCCGACGGCGAAGGCGCTACCCGCCTCGTTGAATGTAATGTTCGTGGCGCCAGCAGCGTTGAAGCGGCCCGCGGTCTTGCTAAGGAAATCATCTGCTCTAGTCTTGTAAAGGCTGCTATGTTTGGAAGCGATGCTAACTTTGGCCGCTTCCTCTGCGCTATGGGCTACAGCGGAATTCCTTTTGACCCGGATAAGACCAGCATCTGGTTTACAAGCAAGCCGAACGCAAAACGTTATTTTGAAAATTATGATGATTTTGAAGTTCACGGCGAGGAGTCGGTTCAGGTTTACAAGGATGGAGTTCCTGCGGACTTCGACGAAGACCTTGCAAAGAAAATCATGGACCGTGAGGCTGTGGAAATCCTTGTTCAGTGCCAGGACGGAAACGCCTGCGGTACTGCCTGGGGCTGCGACCTCACCTATGATTATGTGAAGATTAATGGAGATTATAGGACATAGGGGAAAGCCTTCCCCTCGGCCGCACTTGCCTAACATCGAAGAGCCGTTAAAAAAAATGCATTGCATTTTTTAGGCTCATCGAAAGAATGGCTCGCGAGATTAATCGAGCGCGTTGCGGCCTACCCCTTCCAGCGGGCTCAAACGCCGCCCGCAACGCCTGCTTATTACATAGCAGACATCTACCGATAATATAAGAGTGGAATTAAATATGACTACAAGCGAAATGCAGGAATTAACTACAGAACAATGGTCAGAGGTACTGGTTCAGTCTCTGCCATATTTTAAACAGTGGTGCGGTAAGGTTGTCGTAGTAAAATACGGCGGAAACGCAATGCTTAACGAAGAGCTTAAAGAAGCCGTAATGGACGACATTGTCCTTTTGAGCACAATCGGAATTAAGGTTGTACTTGTTCACGGCGGCGGCCCGGAAATCAATCATATGCTGGAGCGCGTTGGAAAGGAAAGTAAGTTCATTGACGGTCTGCGCTACACCGATGCCGAAACTATGGAAATTGTTCAGATGGTTTTGACAGGTAAACTCAATAAAGATATCGTAGGAATTCTTTTGCATAAAGGCGGTAAAGCAGTTGGTCTTTCTGGCGTTGATGCTGGACTTCTTCGCGCTGTAAAAACTGAAAAGGATCTTGGCTTTGTTGGTGATGTAACTGAGGTAAATCCGGAAATCATCACTACCCTGCTCGACAAGGGCTTTATCCCGGTTGTTTCTACCGTAGCTCTTGGTGAAGACGGCGACAATGCCCGTTACAATATCAATGCTGATACAGCGGCTGCAAAAATTGCAGTTGCCCTTCACGCAGAAAAGTTTGTTCAGCTCACAAATGTTGCAGGTATCCTTCGCAATGTTGATGATCCGAGCACACTCATCAAGAGAATTGAGCGCACTGCAATCGGCTCGCTTAAAGCAACAGGTATTATCGGCGGCGGTATGATTCCAAAGATTGAATGCTGCGAAATTGCCCTTAAGGGTGGAGTTCCTCGCACACATATTATCGATGGCCGCGTACCTCACTCTCTGCTGATCGAAATGTTCAGCGATAGAGGTATAGGAACAATGATTTATTAATAAATGACAAACGAAAAGAACGTCACAACAAGAAATAACTCCATTGACTTCTGGAAACTCATAGCAGCCATTGGAGTTATTTTTGTTCATGTTCCTCTCGACGGCGCATTGGGAAATATCCTCACTTCAATCGGAATCTGCGGAGTTGCTTTTTTCTATATAATAAGCGGCTATGCCTGTTACGGCGACAAAGAAGAAATCTGTCCAAAAATCAAAAAGCGTTTTTTACGCAACGGGCTGATTACCCTAATTACAGTTGCAATTTATATGATTTTCTGCATCCTTCAGAAAAAACAGAATCACGAATACAACTGGTGGATAAGACAATTCCGCCAGCCGGTTACTTACCTGCACATGCTTTTTCTCGGTGATTTTGAAATGATGTATGGCAGTGCCTTATGGTTTATGATTGCCCTGCTCTGGAGCTATGTGATTTTTTATTTTATCGCCCGCTTTAATCTTAAAAAGGCCGCCTGCATTGCCTGCCCGATTTTTCTGGTAATAAGATTTGTCGTAGACTCTTATGTAAACTCTTTTAATGCCAACTGGCACCTGAGTGGAAATCTTATTGTTGGTGCTCTGCCGGTAATGCTTCTGGGCTATCTGATTGCCAATAAAAAAGAAAAGCTTATGCAACTTCCGGATTTTGCCCTGATTCTTTCAACACTTCTTCTGGCAGCCGGAATGTTTATTACGGTAAATTTCAGAATCTGGAAAATTGATATTTCTCAGATTTTTAAAACCTTTTGCGCGGCGGCAATTTTTCTGCTTTGTCTTAAAAGGCCTTCTCCGCGATTTATAAGTCTGCCAGCAAAACTTGGCCGGGAAGATTCCCTTTACATTTATTTATTTCATTTTCTGATAATTGTAATTCTTGCAGAAAATATGAAGCCACTGCAGCTTTTCGGACAGCGCTTTGTCTGTCCTCTTCCGCTTGCCGTAATTATCGTTTCAGTGATTGCCGCAAGAATTATTTCTGTAACAGTTAGTCTCATAAAGAGACTTGTTCGCTACATTTATATTTCCCGCACAAGCTCTTTACAAAGCAGTACCAGATTATAGCGGATGCCCTTTCGCTTATCCCAGGAACGGGTATCCCACTCATCCTGAGAAACGTCGTCGCCGCCGTAGATAATTGCACCGTAGTCAAAGCTGCGGTACTGGGCAATTGCGATACAGCCGGCCTGCTCCATCTCTACAATCTTTGCACCTTCGGCCTTACGCTGCTCAACAAGGGCACGGGTCTCGCGGAACATTGCGTCGGTTGTCCAGGTAAGGCCTGTGAGATGAGGAATCTTTTTGTTTTCAAGATAATCAGTTATTTTCTTTGTGATATTTTTGTCTGTATAAATATAGCGGGAAGGCTCTATGTAACGGTAAGAAAAACCTTCGTCGCGGATTGCACCCTCCACAACAAGCAGCTCGCCTACTTTGATATTCTTGTCGAGAACTCCACCGCCACCGCAGAAGATAACCTTCTTTACGCCGCAAGCCGCAAAGAACTCAAGATTTCCTGCGCAGGCCGGGCAGCCAACATAACCAAGTGTAATAAGAATTTCCGGCTGCTCTTTAAAGCGATAAACATAAACAGGATTTTCACCACTGATTTCGCGTTCAAGCTCCAGCTGATTATTTTCCATCAGATTTTTCATTACCTCAGGAAAGAAGGTAATAATCAATTTGTCAGAAGAGAAAGGCTCGAGGTTCCATTTAAATGGATTTACAACGGCATCTTTGTCATCATCAAATTCTAAAACAGGGTAATCATTTTTTCTTATCATGTTATACCTCCGGAAATTTTATATTTCGCAAACATAACATTATTTTGAAAATCTTACAATCTTGTCGGCGACAGTTTCTGCCTCAGCAACATCGTGAGTTACCATGATGGCAGTAAACCCCATTGTCTTTTGCCATTCACGGATTTGAAGGGCAAGTCGCTGGCGAAGGTCGGCATCGAGGGCAGAAAGAGGCTCATCAAGAAGTACGAGTTTTGGCTGGGTGATTAGGGTGCGGGCCAGTGCCACTCTCTGGCGCTCTCCCCCGCTGAGTGTTTGAGGCATGCGTCGGTCAAAGCTATCGAGGCCGAATTCAGGAAGGAAGTCTGATGCTCGGGTAAGAGCCTCTTTCTTTTTCATACCTTTTGAAATGAGGCCGTATGCAACATTGTTTACCACATTCATATGATTAAAGAGAGCACCACTCTGGAAGACCATTCCCACATTGCGAAGGCGTGGTGGCAACTTTTCAATCCGCTGGCCGTCGAGTTCTATTTCCAGTTTGTCCTGCCAGTCCGGATCATTTTTTTCAAGCCCGCTGATTATGTTGAGCACTGTTGATTTTCCGCAGCCGCTTGGGCCTAGCAGACAGGTCATTGTTCCCTTTTCACATTCGAGAGAAAAATCTACCGTTACTGTCTCCCAGCTTTTATGAATATTTTTTACAGTGAAATAACTCATTCTTTCTTCCTTATTTTTTACCCAGCGTGAAAATCAGCATGCTTAAAAGAGCGACTATACCGCCACAGGCATAGGCCTGCCCAAAGCGGTAAGCACCTGCCAGCTTGTAAGTGTACAAGGCAAGCGTATCAAAATTATGAATTGAAAGCACCAGAGGCATTGTTGCATCGCCAAGACTTATTGCAAAGCAATAGGCAAAGGCTGATATTAAAACCGGACGGCAGGCTGGCAGATAGATTCTTACCACGCTGTCAAAGCATCCTCGTGACAAAAGGCGGGCTGCGGCATCTGTCTCATAACTTATTCTGTTAATTCCGTTTTGAATCTGCCGGTAAGCGATTGGCCAGTAAAGAGCCGTCTCCAGCGCAACAAGCAGTGCCGGACTTCCCCTGTGAAAAAGCATTGTGGCGCCCCAGGAAATTACGACTGAAGAAATCGCCATAGGAAGCACAGGGATAGTCTGAAGCAGAACATTGCCCTGCTTACGACCAAGCTTCACCGCTACAGAATAGGCAAAGCCCAGCAAAGTACAAGCTGCGCCAGTCGCAAGCCCGCACTTTAGCGAGTTGGCACAAGCCTTCCAGAAGCCCCCTGCCCTAAGAACTTTTCCGAGTTCTCCCGCTCCGTTTGCAAAAACCGACAGCAAAGGAAAAATCAAGAATATCAGAATCAGAAAAACCAGCGGAACAAAGGCTACCGCCGACCCGCGAATCCGCCTTCTCACCACCGGCACATAATCAACGCCGCTCGAAGCCGTCTGACTTCTGCGGGCCATAAAGCTGTAAGCCAGTACAATGCCAAAGGCTGTCACTGTCTCCAGCAGGGCAAGCTTTGCACCCGCACCAATATCCAAAGTTGTTCTGATGGAATGGTAGATTTCAACCTCAAGAGTGGAACGCCCCACCGGAGAAAAAAGCAGAACAATCATAAAGCTGAAGTAGCAGAAAAGAAAAACCGGAATGCAGGCAGCCCCTATTGCACCCGAAAGCTGACGCAGGGTTACTGTACGAAGCACACGCCCCTCGCCCGCCCCAAGCAGTCTCGCTGCATTTTCCTGTTCACGGGGTAAGCGTTCCCAGGCTTCACTTACAATTCCCGTAATAAAAGGAACATTGTAAAAGCCCTGGGCAATAACAATGCCCGCTGTACTATATAGAAAAGAAAACTCCGTTCCAAAGAGGCGGTTCACAAAGCCGTTCATTCCCCAGAAGCTTACATAGCCGAGGGCAACAATGAGGGAAGGCACGCAAAGTGAAACTGCCGAAAAGGACAGGAGCAGACGGCGACCGGGAAAACGCCTGCGGGCTGTAAAGTAAGCCGCAGGAATGCCGGCCGCCGCCGCGATTAGTGTTGAGAAAAGCGCAATTTCGAGGGTGTAAAAATATATCTTGAACATAATCGGTGTCTTTGGTGGTTGAGTGACACGAAGTGTCGTATCGAAACCACCTCAGAACTCATATAGTGGTTTCGATACGGCCTCCGGCCTACTCAACCACCGGAGTTTATATCGCCTGCGGCCTACTCAACCACCGCATTTTACACTTATTTTATAATCTCCGGCATTTCGATTGTATCGTAACATGCAGGAAGTACAACGTTCTTGTTTGCCGGATACATCCACTGAGTTGTAGGAATTACGTTCTGAGCCTCCTCGCTGATAAGGAACTCAATAAACTTTTTTGCTCCCTCAGGATTCTTTGCGCCCTTTACAAGGCCGGCACCTTCAACCTGCATAACGTGACCGTCTGTAAAAGTCAAAGCCTTAAACTGGTCGCCTTCGCCATATTCAATATGATAAGCAGGACTTGTTGTATAGCTGATTACGAGTGGAGCCTCGCCGTCTGTAAACATACCGTAGCCAACGCTCCAGCCAGGAGCCATTGTCAAAATAGAAGGAGTAAGGCGCTTCATATAATCAGCTGCCTTTTTACCATAAACCTTATTAACCCAGGTTTCAAAACCAAGGCCAGGAGTACTTGTGCGGGCATCCATCAAAATCAGCTTCTTTTTGTAGATGTCTTTTGTAAGATCTTCGAGGCTCTTTGGTGCTTCCACGCCAGACTTTGAATTCCAGATGATTGCAAAAGGACTGTAATCATAAGGAGTCATAAGCCACTTTCCGCCGAGAGCTTCTTCCAGCCCTTCGCCGAGCACAGCCGCATTAGCAGGCTTAAAGCTTTCAAATACGCCGCTCTTTGCAGCCTTTTCTGTAAGGTTGTTATCAAGGCCTAACAGAACATCAGCATAAGGCTCTTTCTTTTCGAGCTGAGCCTTTGAGAGAATCTGGACGCCGTCACCACAGTCGATGAAGGTTACCTTCATGCCTGTCTTTGCTTCAAAACGCTTAGCGATTTCAGGACCGCTGCCCCATTCACCGCAGAAAGAATCGTAAGTGTAAACGATTACTTCATTAAGACGAGCTGCATCAGCTTTTGTTGATTTTTTGCTCTTTGCGAAGAGAGAGCAAACCATAAGAATAGATAAAACGATGAGAGTATGAACTTTTTTCATACCTACCTCCGCCGGTATTATCCGGATCAGGTTCTAAGGGTATAATCTCAGGCGGCCCCGACAACGTCGCTTAACCGCCACCCCTGGTTATTAACAAAAATTTTTGTTCAATTTTGAAAAGTCGGCAAGCACAGCTTGCCTCTGAGCCATTTTTTCGATAATCCTAAAACGACCCTTTCGGCTCGTTTTTTAACGGATTTTCGATTGTAGGCTTTACAGATATTTTTTGATAGCGTCAAGCAGTTCCGAGTATTCTGTGAATGCAGGATACTGCGGATATTCCTTGATAATTTTTTCTGTAGAGCGGAAGAGGAAGCCAGCCTTAGAAGCTTCAATCATTCCAAGGTCATTAAAGCTGTCGCCCGAAGCAATAGTTTCAAAACCGATAGACTGAAGAGCCTTAACAGTTGTGAGCTTGCTCTTGTCGCAGCGCATCTTGTAGCCGGTAATTTCGCCCGAATCAGAAACAATAAGTTCGTTACAGAAGATTGTAGGCTGGCCAAGCTTTTCCAT
>CAMNGG010000219.1 GCA_946537975.1 uncultured Treponema sp.
TAAGCCTGTACACCCTCGCGTCGGTCGCGTTCATCCTCAACATAAACAATGTCGTTTTCTTTATATGTCTTCAAAACAAAGTTAGTCTTAGTTGAGCGAACACCTTCGAGAGTGGAAAGCTTTTCGCTTACAAAAAGGGCAACATCTTTAAGATTATCACCCTCAATCAAAACCTTAAGGTCATAACCGCCGCTCATAAGGTAAAGCGACTTAACCTGTGGAAAGCGGTAAATTCTATCCGCAATGGCATCAAAGCCGTGCTCACGCTGCGGCTGCACCTGAATCTGAATTTCCGCGACAACCTTATCCTTCGCGACTTTATCTTTTTCCGGGTTTACAATGGCGGCATACTTGAGAATAACTCCGTCGTCTTCAAGCTTCTTAATAATCTGCTTAACCTCGTCCGTAGTCTTCTTTGTCATAGCTGCAATGTCTTCAATAGAAAGACGTGCATTCTGACGCAGTAAATCAAGTATCTCGTCCATAAAAGAACCCCCCAAATGTTTAAAAAATGAATATAATATTTTACTACAGAAAGACCTTTAATTCAACAATGATATTTTTCGCCAAAAGAGCGATTTTTTTCTTGCAATATGACAAAGCTGTGTTATTATAAAGTTGTAGCAAGGAACGAGATGAGGACGTACACCGCTGCTTGTAGGGAGGCAATATGCAATTTCCGACAAAGAGAGATAACCTGGTCGAGGTTATATAATACGTAGACTTTTATAAAGCGCCAGCGGCTCACTGCTGGAACATTTATAGTGCCAGTCCACAGTTGACTGAGAGCACATTACAGGCCGGCTGATACGCCGGCTTTTTTTTCCCGGATAATTAATTTGAAAATACTGAATTACTCTGTTACAATAGTAAAATACGGAAAGCTATTGTATGAAAAGGCCTTTCTTCTTTAGACTGTTTTTTACATTTATCTGCTGTATTTCTCTCTTTATATTTACTTCCTGCAAAGAAGAAGTAAAGCCTCCCCGTATCTATTTAGACGACTCATTTTACTGGGCTTTAACAGATGCCTATAGTGAACCCGAAGATGCCGAAAAACTCAGCTTCCAGCACCTCGACAACATGGGCTACAAAAATCTTATGGATCTGGTTGGAATAGACGGCAAATATGTTTGGCTAAAGGCAGAATTTGAGCTGATTCCTGAATTAAAAAATGATGACCTTTCGATGGTTATTCCTTATCTCCACTATGCAGATATTCTCTATTTAAATGGCAAATATATTGATGATTATGGTGTTATGGGTGACAGCCCTGATGATCCTGTGAATCAGGAAGCAGGTTACGTAGCTCATCTTTTTGATTTTCCGGAATTATATCTGAATCAAACCGGAAAAAACACAATCCTCATTAAGGTTCAGTGTCTTGGTCATGCAACAATTACAGACGGCGTATTTATTGGTCTTAGACAGGACGGCTGGCGAACCTCCGATAATATGACCTTCTGGCGCAGCCGTTTTTATACCTTCTTTGAAGGCATAATGCTGCTCTGCGGTATTTTCTTCTTGCTGCTTTATTTCATTTATAAAAATGATATCAGCTACCGTCGCTTTGGATTTTTAAATATTCTTACAGCCCTCTTCTTCTCTATTTTCTTTATTACAGATTTGCCTTGGGCTGGTTTTCACGGCGGCATCCCCTTCTTTTACTACGTTAAATTTGCCAAAAGCATCTGTTTTTTTGCAATGGCTTTTGTTTTTTCAATGTTTATCTGCTCCTATATCGAAAAACAGCTCAAGCCTTTTGAAATTGCAATTCAGTATCTTTCCTTCTTAGTCAGTACCGGACTGGTAATTCTCGCTCCAAATTATCTCTGGCTTGTAAAAAACACACTGCTTTTAATTCCTATTTCCTGTTTAGGACTGTTTTTTTCTATAGGTTATGCAATTGCGTCATTAAGAAAAGCTGATGGAAAACTTAAGCGGAAAGTCCATGTTATTTTATTTGCCGTTTTCTTCCTGATTCTTGTAATGGGCATAGATATCATCATAAAGGGTGCCTTCAGAAATATCAAATTGCCATTTATTTCCATTTTCGGATGGACGGGAGTAATCATAATTTTCTTTATCTACTTCTGTCTTGATTACAGTAAAATCGCTAACCGTCTTGAATATTTGAATCACAGTCTGGAAGATGAAATCAAACTTCAGACTAAAAAGCTTACAGATGTAAACGGAAGACTCGAGCATGACCGCGAAAAGTCTCTTAAAGACATGCGCATGGCCGCAATTGTTCAGAAAAAATTCTTCCATGCTCCAGAGCATTCTCTGACCAACTGGGATTTTGCCGTACGCTACGAGCCGCTTTCTCTTGTTTCAGGCGACCTTTACAATTTCTATACCGATGGCAAAAAGCTGAACGGAATTTCCATCTTCGACGCTTCTGGTCACGGAGTTGCGGCAAGCCTTGTAACAATGCTTGCGGAAAATGTTATCCAGCAAACCTACACCGAGTTATTGAAAAACAATGATTCTCTGGCAAATGGACTCAAACTCATAAACGAACGCTTTATTGAAGCAAAGGGTGAGATTGATAACTACCTTACCGGTATCCTTTTGGGCATGAAGGAAAATGCAGATGGCAGCTGCACCGTTACTATGGCAAATGCGGGACATCCCTATCCTCTCTTCTATAATGCCAAAGACGCTGATGTTGAAGAAATGCTGCCTACCGCAGATATGCCTTACACAGGCCCTGTAGGTCTAAGCGGAATGGATGTTGAATATTCAGAAATGTCCTTTACCATGAACAGTGGAGACATTCTCTTTATGTATACCGATGGAATCACCGAATTACAGAATAGAGAAAAACGTGATTTTGGAATTGACCCGATTAAAGAGCTTCTGAAAAAGAATAAGACAGATACTGCAGAAGAAATCGCTAAAAAACTTATGAAAAGTATCGATGACTTTATTAAAGACACCCCACGCACCGACGACGTTTCAGTAATCATCTTAAAACGAGTGTAAACTTGTTATTGAAGGTATACCAGGAAACAGCAAAAATAACTGGAAATAAATAAAAAAAAATCCGGATGCGGAGTAGAAAAATATCATCGACAACATCATCCCCGTTGGCGATGGTATTTTTCTACGGGAGCACCCGGATTTTTTTTATTTTATGAGCTTATTTTTTAAGCTGCTTACTGAATGTCTGTACACCCTCAATAACAAGGATTACAGCGAGCACAGTCATAGCAAGAGCGAAAATCAACTGGAACCAGTTGCCCCAGAAGAAGGCTCCTTCAGCGCCTGCAGCCATAGCTCCAATCTTCTTTACAATTGTAAGAACAAGTGAAGTCAAGGTAGCAGCAAGCATGAAAATCATAGGGATAAAGAACATCTTGTTGTTCTTTCCAGCCTGACCAAGCCATGCAGCAACAGCCATCAAAGCAATACCGGCTAAGAGCTGGTTAGCAGCACCAAAGAGTCCCCAGATTGCAGAAAGCTTAAGACCACCAAGAATACAACCA
>CAMNGG010000220.1 GCA_946537975.1 uncultured Treponema sp.
TTTCCACAGTTCAGACTCGACAACTCGACAACTCGACAACTCGACAACTCGACAACTCGACAACTCGACAACTCGACAACTCGACAACTCTAGGCGAACTATGCTCTAACGGAAATATTCACATTATAAATAGAAGACAAAAGCACATTTCTGTCGTTTAAAGGCGGCGGGGTGTGCTTTTTTGTTTTTAAATCAAAAAGGAAGTGAAAAAAATGAAATGTAAAGTATGTGGCTTCCGTCTTGGAAATGATATGAAAAAATGCCCTATGTGTGGAGCGGTAGCTGGAAGCACGGTTGCTGGAAATATAAACCCAGATGTGAACTTGCAGAAATCTTTCTGTCCTTCGTGCGGAAAAGAGGTTCTTGGAGAACACAGGTATTGTCCTTCTTGCGGAGCTGATTTAAAGAATGCTGGTAAAACTGCTGCGGCTCATGCCCAGGATTCAATTCAGAGTCAGCATGTTAGTTCAAAACTGCAAAACGCACCACAGACAAAAAATTCTCAGCACAGTGAAAGTCAAGTTTTTCAACAAGCACAGCAGAATGTTGCTGAGCAGAAAGATAAACTAAAGCTGAACAAAAATGCTTTTGGGATTCTTTCTACAGTTACAGTAATCTTAATGATTATCAATGCAATAACGGCTCTTTCTATGGGCGAAAGTCCGTTTTCTGCGATTTTGGAGCAGCTAGGTGGAGGGGCTATGTTTATGGGCATGCATTGCTGGGCTTGTTTGTCTGATTCAAAAGGTACGAGAAAATACGCAATTATTGTTGATAGCATTGTGACAGCTCTTTTTTTCGCAATTATCTTCGGATGTTTTTTATATCGAGTGGTACTATGAAAAAAATAGCAATAGTAATAACACCAATATGTCCGCAAAATAATCATCTATACGGAATTCGTTTGGAAAGACGAGGCGATACCTGGTATAAAACCTGGGCATTTCCTATGAAACCATCTACAGCAGAAAAAGAAGATTTTCAGGCAGAAATGGATTTAACAAATATGGAAGCAGACCCGACATTTCCAGGATGCCCATACTGCCATAGTTCATCTTTGATTCAGTGTGGAGACTGTGGAAAGATTTACTGTTACGAAGGCGAATCTGAATCTACATGTCCATGGTGTGGAAGTACAGGCTCTGTTTCTGTCGGTGGCTGGGATTCTGTTTCTGGAGGTGGTTACTAAATGGCAAGGTTAAAACCAAATTCAACATTAAAAACAACTACTGGTGAAGAAATCCTTGTAAAAGAAATGCTAGGGGAAGGCGGTCAGGGTATTGTTTACAAGGTTTTATATCAGCAGAAAGAATGTGCTCTCAAATGGTATTCAAAAGGTGTTGGTGAAAACACTGAGCGGTTTTACGAGAACATCAAGCGAAATATAGAAAAAGGAAGTCCCGCTCCTACATTTTTGTGGCCTATTGCACTCACAGAAATTCAGGAGGGAAAATACTTTGGTTATGTAATGGGCTTGCGTTCTTCTGAATACAAAGATTTCGATTTGTTTCTATTAAATAGAGTTCAGTTTAAAACTTTCTCTGCAATTGTAAATGCCGCTTTACAGATTACTGCAAGCTTTAGAAAACTTCACAATCTTGGTTTAAGCTATCAGGATTTGAATGACGGAAACTTTTTCATTAATCCAGAAAACGGCGATATCCTTATCTGCGATAATGACAATGTTGCTCCTGATGGTTGGAATTTGGGAATTCAGGGAAAACCAAAATATATGGCACCCGAAGTTGTAAATGCAACAAAACTTCCAGATACTTTTTCAGACAGATTTTCACTTGCAGTTATACTTTTTATGCTTTTGTGCAAAAGTCATCCGCTTGATGGCTTAAAAGATAATAATCATATTGACCCTGCAAAAAATGAAATGAATTTGTATTGTCTAAATCCAATTTTTATCTATGACTCTAAAGATGAATCTAACCGTCCAAATCCAGAGATTCATAGAAATGCAATTTTATTCTGGCCTGTATATCCAAAACACATTCAGAATATGTTTGTACGGGCTTTTTCTAAAGAGTTAATGAAGAGCGATGGGAACGGACGTGAAGACAGGCTTATGGAAAAGGAATGGCTCAAAGAACTTTCTCGTCTGCGCTCAGAAATAGCAACATGTCCATATTGTGGTGAAGAAACTTTCTTTGATACTCAAAAAGAAAACTGCCAGTGCATAAATTGTGATAAGACTTTTGACAGACCTCCTCTTTTAAAACTCAAAACGGGAGATGTTCTTTTACAGCCTGGACATTTTGTTTTCGAGTATCAGATAGATGATTCAATCGAAATATCGATGGAAAGTCTGAAAAACACTGTTGGTCAGGTAATTCAAAATAAAAATAATCCTTCTATTTGGGGATTAAAAAATACTGGCTCTAAAACTTGGGTAAAACATACACCGCAAGGCAAGGAAGAAACCGTTGAAAGTGGAAAAGTAGTTCCTGTTGCGCGTGGATTAAAAATACACTTCGGAAATTGCGAAGGTGAAATTATATAGGAGTTTACAAAATGGGAATACTTTCAGAAGCTACTGAACTTCCAAGAAAAACAATGATTATGTTCTTTCTGATTGATACGTCAGGAAGTATGGATGGAGATAAAATTGCAAGCTTAAACGATGCAATGCGTGAAATGCTTCCTGATATTCAGGATATTTCAAACAGTAATGCAGACGCCCTTATAAAAATTGCAGTACTAGATTTTGCAAGTGGTACAGAATGGGTAACTCCTCTTCCTCAAGATTTGGATACCTTCCGCTGGCAGAATCTTGAAGCAGGTGGAACTACCGATTTAGGTGAAGCCTGCATGGAATTGAATGCAAAACTCAATCGTGATTCATTTTTGCAAGATAAAGTTGGAAACTTTGCCCCTGTAATCATTCTTATGAGTGATGGTTCTCCAACTGATGATTATAAGAGCGGTCTTGAAGCACTTAAGCAGAATAAATGGTTTGGAGCCGCAATAAAAGTTGCTCTTGCAATTGGAGATGAAGCTGATACAGATGTTCTTGCACAGTTTACAGGAAATAAAGAGCTTGTAATTCCTATCATGGGTAAGGCTATGCTAAAACGACTTATTCGCTTTGTTTCTGTTACATCATCTAAAATTGGAAGTGCAAAAGCAGGTGATGGTACAGGTCACGAAGCTAAACAGCAACAGGTCGCAGAGCAGATTCAGGCCGAAATGCAGGAAATTGACCCAGAAGAAAATATTGACGAAGGCTGGTAATTTTGAACATTTCGCAAAACATTTTCCGTTGTAATTTTGCAAAATCTATTCAGGGTGCAAGCCATATTCGTAAAGAAGAAAGGGAAGAAAACCTGGCTATAGGACGAAAGTTTCCCTGCCAGGATAAATCTTTTTCTGAATACTTTGCAGCTGATTTTTCTCATAAAACTGGATACTGGCTTACTGTTGTCTGTGATGGGCATGGTGGTGCTCCGTATTTTAGAAGTGAGCGTGGAGCAGAACTTGCAATAGCAAGTATACAGAAAATTCTGCCTGATTATATTGACCGAATTGCAGAAAACTTGAGTAAAGAAAACATTATCTCTCTTGTTCCAGCATTATTAAAAACATGGGGTGAGTCAGTAGATTCAAACCTAGTGCAGAATCCTATTACACAAACAGAATATAAGTTTTTGGAAATGGATGATGCACAGGCTGCGGAACGATATAAAGCAGGAGAAGATTTGCATTCAATTTATGGTGCAACTTTTTTATGTTTTGTTTCTGCTACCATTGTTGAGGCTGGTAAAAATAAAGATTTCTGGTTTACATTACAAATTGGTGATGGAGATATTGCTGTTCACAGCGAAAAAGGCTTTTTTATGCCTGTTCCCGAAGATGAACGTAATTTTCTTAATCAGACAACCTCTCTCTGTGATAAAGATGCAGAAACTGAATTTCGGCTTGCCTTTGGAAGTCAAAATATAGATGCGGTTCTATGCTCTACAGATGGAATTGCAAATAGTTTTGCGAACGAAAATCAACTTTTTTCTTTTTATGATAAGGTTCTAATTCTTTTTCGAACTTATGATTTTGAGCAGGATGAAGATTCCAGTCAGGATTTAGAAAAACGTAAAGTTCTAGCCATAAAAGAAATAGAATTGTCACTTCCTGATATTTCAAAAAGAGGAAGCGGAGATGATTTAACTCTTGCCGGCTTTGTAGATATAGATATTGAGGTTTTCAAAAAACATATAGCTGCAAAAAATTTATTAAAGCGTGGAAAAATCTATCAGAATATGCCATTAATTGGTTCTTCAATGGCAGAAAAATCTTTTTTGGAAGCCGCTCAAAATGGTTATCCCGAAGGATTTTATCAGCTTGCATTAATGCAAAAAGACCGTACAAAAAAAATTGAATATCTTACAAAGGCAGCTGATGGTGGAATAAAAGAGGCGAAGGAACCTCTGGCACAACTTCTTTTAGAAGAAGCACAGAATTTGCAAAGGAAAGGGAATCATGCTCAGGCATTTTCCAATTTTGTAAAGGCAGCCGAAGCTGGATTAAAAGAAGCACAATGGGCGGCAAGCCTTTATTATGGCAGACCGCAGGATTATCCAGACTGTGGCGTAAAGCAGAACTTTGCAAAAGCAATAGACCTGACATTGGCCGCTGCAAAGCAGGGGTATCCACAGGCCGAGTGCAAGCTTGGTAAATGTTACCGCGACGGCAGGGGAGTTCAGCAAAATTCCGAGCTTTCTATTGAATGGTATAAAAAAGCGGCTTCGCATGGAAGTGCAGAAGCTCAAGAATATTTAAAAGAGATTGGAGTGTGAGCAAATTATGGAAGAAAAATCTTTTAAAATGATTGAAATAAAAAAAGACTCTGGAGAAAAATATGCTCTTGCATCAATACCTGTAACTCAAGAGTTTTTTAGTGAAATTATGGGTAGAAATCCTTCTGAGTATAAAGGAAAAAATGAAGGGCAACATCGTCCTGTGGAATGTGTAAGCTGGTTTGATGCTGTAGCTTTTTGTAACAAGCTTAGTATAAAAGAAAACCTAACTCCGTATTACAGTCTTGATGGAGAAACAAATCCTGATGTATGGGGAGAAGTTCCAAAAAATGAAGAAAATACCTGGAAATTATCTGTTGATTGTGAATCATTGGGATATCGTTTGCCAACTGTAGAAGAATGGAAACTTGCAATATCTAAATCTGATTCCTATAAAAATGAAGAACTATTAAATTTTGCCTGGTGTACAGAAAATAGCACGAAGCGTCCTCAAGATGTTGCAATAAAACAAGCTGATTCACTTGGACTTTATGATATGTATGGAAATGTCTGGGAATGGTGTATGGATTTGGGGATAGAAGCTGGTACAAGAACTGCCTGCGGAGGAGCATGGTGTACCCCAGTTTCAGAACTTCTAAATTCAAAAATAGAACGTTTAGCCTATAAACGATTTACAGACTGTGGTTTCCGTTTATGTAAAAACATATTTGAAGAAAAAGAGGAAGAAAAAAACGAAACTGAAACCGAAATAAAATGTGAAACTTTAGAAGAAAGTCCTTCTTCAGATTCTAAAAATCTAGATGTGGCTAAAAAAAAGAACTCTAAAGTAGCATGGATATTATTTGTAATTGCGTCCATCATTGCTATTGTTATGGGAAGTCTATGGGATAGTACAAAGCAAAAATGTGAAGTTTGGTTTGGACAATATTGTAAAACATATGATTCCTTGCGAAACTCAAACGCTGGCTGGAATGCTACTCTTGAAAGTCCTGTTCATGTTGTTATAAATCAAGTTTATAACGATGCGGATAGAAGTTCTAATGACTTGGATTCTTCAAAAATTACATGGCTAGATTTTACTTATACTGTATTAAAGACATCAAGTGTTTGGAATTCTGAAAAACTAAATATCAAAATTATTAATCCAAATGGGAATGTAATGTCAGGTTCATCAAGTCCACAGGGGTATACTACAGATGTTGATATAAATTCATCTTGGACTGGATGGGGAAATTCTACTGCAGGAGCAACATATAAAGCTGGAACATATGTCATAGAGTTCTGGTATCAAAATGCATGTGTTGGACGAAAAGAAGTTAAAATTACTACTAGCATTCATTAAGTAATAAAAACAGGAGAATAAGGAACATGCCAAAATGCAAAGTTTGTGGATATAGATTAGGTGATGGCGTTACAAAATGTCCTATGTGTGGAGCAACTGCGGGAAGTACTGTTGCAGGAACTATTTCACCTTCAGCAAATATTAAAAAAACTTATTGTCCATCTTGTCATGGAGAAATTATAGGAGAACATAGATATTGTCCAACTTGTGGGATTGATTTAAAAGAAGCCACAAAACAAAGTGAAGGTTTAACTTTGCAGACAAGTCAAATACAGAATGAAAAGTATTGTATTCAGTGTGGGGTAAAGCTTAGTCCAACTGCAAAATTTTGTCCAGAATGTGGTACAAAACAGGAGAATCAACAAATTCCTAATGGTTATCAAGCTTCAAAAGTAACTCTTCAACAGCAAAATTTTGATGATGACGAAGAGGATGAATATGAAGAAGATGACGAGGAATTTATTGAGAATAACGATATTGAAATGTCTACAGATAAAACATATGCAATGTTTGAAGCAATAAAACGTAATGATATTAATTCTGTAACTTCACTCTTGAATTCTGGATATAAACCAAATAAAAGATTAGATAATATTACACCACTTGGTTTCGCTGCCATGTTCAATACTCCACAAATTGCAGAACTTTTGATTCAAAGAGGAGCTAGTATAAAAGGATTATTATGTTCTTGCGGTACAGATGGTTATAGTCCACTAATGATTGGAGTTGTAAACAACTCTTTAGAAACTTGCAAAGTATTGCTTGATAATGGTGCAGATGTTGGAGCTACGAATATAAGAACTGCAACAGCATTAAGTATAGCTAAATCTAGAAATCTTACAGAAATGATTGCTTTACTTGAAAGATATGGTGCCCATAAAAACTCAGTTCGATCTGTATTACTTAAAGGTTTAATGATTGGTAATGTTCTTGGAGGAACTGCATCTGGAATTAATGCAATAGCTCGTGTTGCATCCTCTGAAGATGATTATTATTTAAAAGAAAATTGGTAATTTGGGAGAGAATTAATGCCAAAATGTAAAGTATGTGGTAGCCGTGTACCAGACGGTATAAGTGAATGCCCGATGTGCGGAGCAAAAATCAGCAATTCTCAGAATACTGGTGTACAAGAAACAAAATCAACTCCTGTAAAACCTACACCAGTTCAGACGCAGGAGTCTGTTCCTGTTGCACCTTCGCAGAAACCTTCTGTAGCATCTTCAACATCAAATCATACTCAGGCAAAATGTAAGGTTTGCGGCAGTCGTATTCCAGATGGAGCATCAGCTTGCCCAATGTGTGGTGCGAAAGTAAAGGCTCCTGCATCTACAGAATCTCCAGTTCAAAAGCTGATACCTGTACAATCTCAAGAAAATCAGAATCCTAGTCCGAATATAAAACCAAATCCTGTTCAACCAAGGACACCTGTAACACCTCCTCCAATCCAGCCTCCGGTTGAACCATATAGACCAGAGCCTTCACCTTCTCCTAATCCTTCCGAAATATCATCTGCAGTTTCTTATGTAATGGCACAAAATGCAAAAATCAGAACTGCTTCAGATAGAATTATGGATACAAATACACTTATGGATGAAATGACTACCAGCAAAAATAAAAAAGATAATGGTTTTGCATTTATGGCTAGTCGAATACGAAAAAATGCTGGAATGGCAAAAGCATGGTGTAATGTGGTTACTGATATTGAGACTACAAAAACATATATTTTTAATCATCAATATAATGATGCAACATATAAAAATGCGGTTGAAGATTTCATGCAGTCAGCCAATATTGCAATAAATGCGATGGAAAAAATACGAAAAAATTGTTTAATTGGTATAATTGGGTATCCAATTGCTACAATTATTTCTGTGATTATTATGCTTTACTTATTATCCGAATTAAAACAATTAGGCTTAATAATTGATATTGGAATTTTATGTATGCTTATATTTATGTTTGTTGATTTTATTGTTTTAATAAATCAAAAGAATAAGATTAATTCATTTTTATCAAGGGTAAGAGGGTAAAAAATGAAAAGACTACGTTTATTTCTATTTTTCTTATGTATTCTTTTCACAAATCCTCTTTCGTGTGACTCATCAATTAATTCTTCTCAAACAGAATCAGAAACAATAGATCGCACGTTCTGGTGGAGCAGTAAAGAAGATGATCCTGGCTTAAGAAAAAGGTTCGAAGAATTAAATGCCAAATATTTTGATGGCGAACTTAAAGTTAAGTACATAAGATATGGTCACGGGTTAATTAAAGAGAATTTTACTGCTATAACCTACTATTGGAAAAAAAATGAAAGTTCTGATTATGCCGGCTGTTCTGTAATTACTGTAGATGATGAGTTCTTTAAAAAATATCCTGGCGAGATGGATGGAATGCTTCTTCATGAAATGTGTCATGTTTATGCAAATATGCACGATGCTGATGCTGAAATACCTGGTATTGATGGACACACGTTACCATCATATAAAAAAAAGATGAAAGAACTTATTGAAATTGGCGCAAATCCTAGAACGGGCGAGGGTATTGTAAATATAGAGTAAAGAGAATTTTTATGGAAAATATTAGATTTATTATCTGTGTAGTGGTTTTTATTTGTACTATTGCTGGCGTTTATGCACGACCAAGTAAAGGAAAGGGCAAACAAGCATTATGTAATCCTAATACCATAGTTGTATCATGTGATATCGATGCAACTGCCGCAATGCGTGGTAAATGTCCAGATGGTGACTATTTCGCTTTAGTACATTTATACTCATCACCATCATATTGCTCAATTGAATTACATAACAGTGATTTTACTGAATATTATGGTATGCGATTCAATGATGACGTAACTTCATTGGAACTCATTGAAAAGTTGGATGCATTTACATACTGGTACTCTACATATTATTATACTGCTCCTCTTATTATTACAATGAAGGACTCTCATATTGTAGGGATTCATTCTGATGATGCAGCATGGGATGCCTATAGTCGTTGGATAGGTAAAACCTTTTATGGAATAGATGGACGTGCATTGATTAATTAATGTATGGTGCACGAAGAATAAAAGAAAATGGATTACAGTCATATCTTAAATACATCTCTTCCTCAGAAAGAAAAACTACTTGATTTTGGATTTACAGAAGTCGGTGACAGTCTTGTGCTTAAGAAAGAAATTGCTGACGGCCAGTTTTATACGGAAATCAAGCTTTCAGATAAAACTTTATCAGCTGATGTTTTTGAAACTTCGACAAATGAAAAGTATGTACTATTTAACATTGCTTCTGCACAGGGGGCTTTTGTTGGACAGATTCGTAGTGAAGTTCAGGATTTGATTGAAAAAATCCGTGCAGAATGCTTTATCAGCCAGGATATCAAAGAAAAGTATGTTGATTTTTTGCACTCATATTTTAATGCACAGGGGGATAACCCTTGGGCAGAAGAACCGTATGACACTAGTACAGTTTACCGCTGTCCTAACAACAAGTGGTTCGCTCTTATAATGCAAATCAAATTTAAGAATCTTGGATTTGAAAGTGACGAGCCGGTTTGGGCAGTGAATCTGAAGGCGGAAAATGTCGAAGCAATCACAGATAAAAAATCAATTTTCCCCGCATATCACATGAACAAAAAATATTGGATTACGGTGTTGCTTACGGCGGTTACAGATTTTAAAAATCTTTGCGATCTTACCAAAAAGAGTTTTGCACTTGTTCAAAAATAGATTATATTTCAAAATCTAGGCAGGCACGGCTTGCGGTAAATGGGCGAACCTTGCTGTCTGCTACGGCAACATGTTCACTTCTCGCAGTTCCTTAATTTATCCTAGCTGACCAGGCAGAACCAGTTTTTCCTTGTAGGGAAATTCTGCTTCATATTTTGCAAAGTCCTCGGGATTTTCTTGGGCAACGAAGTATCCTTTTGGGGGAGTGTAGGTAGCTTCAATTCCATTGAGGTAACCTGGAATCAGTTCCTGTGCTAAAAAGTATGGCACTTCTGAATCCTTTGGCTCGCAGTGGTAATGAATATTTAACTTACTTGCCAGATCAAAACCTGCATGACGGTAAAAATTGATATTGCCTTCCATGCAGATAAATCCAATACCTAAAGCTTTGGCTTTTTCAAGTGCATACTTCATGAGCTTAAGGCCGTAGCCCTGCCTCTTGAAATCAGGATGAATGCTGATTGGTCCAAAAGTTCCGATTGGAAGCTTTTCGCCAGTCGGCTTTCCATCAACTTCGATGTTCAGTTCTGCTTTTGAAAACATCACATGCCCGATAATCTGCCCGTCTTTCTCCATAACAAGCGAAAGCTCAGGAATAAAATCGGGATTGTTTCTGAAGCAGCGAAGAACATAATGCTCTGTGCAGCCAGGATGGTAAACGTTCCAGAAGGATTCTCGTGTCAAGTTTTCAACAGTCTTAAAATCGCGCAGTTCTTCCACGCGGATGGTAAAATTTGAGTTCATGTTTATAAAATGATTTTATCACGAAGCATTAATTAATGCAGTGCTTTGTGTGAAAATCTCTGTTATAATTATTACGAGGCTTACAATGGCATCCACAAAAGAAATGTGTTATAATTTTATCAGAAGGAAATAATTATGCCGACAGTATTTGTTGAGGGACCATACAGATTTTATTTTTTCTCAAGAGAAGAAACTCGAAAGCATGTACATGTTGCATCTTCTGATGGAGAGGTA
Organism: uncultured Treponema sp.; assembly: GCA_946537975.1. Classification (GTDB taxonomy): domain Bacteria; phylum Spirochaetota; class Spirochaetia; order Treponematales; family Treponemataceae; genus Treponema_D. The sequence goes on from CAMNGG010000220.1 coordinate 10,805, forward strand.
AAAATCTGGCTTGAACCAGAAATAAGCCTTGCAAAAGTTATTAATCTTTCTACTTCAGAAGTAAATACGATTCTTGATATTGTTGAGAAACGAAAGGAGGAAATTAATGCAGACTGGAACAAGCACTTTGGTTGCAACTAAAACAGAGGTTACAAATATTTCTCCTTTTGGAATCTGGATATTAGCAAATGATAAAGAATACTTTATCAGCTATAAAGATTATCCGGTTTTTGAAAATGCCAGCATCAAACAAATTGCTGCTGTTACAACTGATTTTTCTGGAAATTTGCATTGGGAAGAACTTGATGCAGATATAGAACTGGATAGTCTGGAAAATCCCGACGATTACCCATTGGTTTATCGCTAACTCTTCGCGGCAATTCAGTAAGCTTACCTTGTTCGTAAAACAACAAGGATTTTTGCTAAAAATAGAACAAAGAAAAATATGCAGATGTTTGGCTGATTCGACAGTGCTGCGAACATGATT
>CAMNGG010000221.1 GCA_946537975.1 uncultured Treponema sp.
TGATGACTTATAGAATTCGGAGAAGACAGACTTATATCATTACCATAATCCCGCACTTTATAATTCGGGTCATTTTCATCAACCGGATTTTGTTTTAAAGAGTAGGCTCCCTCTGCTCTAAGCTCAACATCAAATATTCCCTTTGCCTGTCTGTATTGAGAGCGTGCAAGCTGCAGGGCATATTCTTGTTTTTTGATTTCATAATTATTTTCAAGGGCAAGCTTTACCGCCTCTTCCAGGGTGATTGTTGATTCCATTGATTCCTGGCAAATCAACATCTGAGGAATAAAAAAGAGAAGCAAAAATAAAAGAGTCAGTCTGTGATTATTCATGTAGCTTTTCAAATTTTCCGTCCTTAAAAACTTTTTGCGTAAGTTTTCTGTTCTGGATTGAACCACTTGCTGTAAAAGTATAGGGGCCTGAAGCTTCATTCCAGCTTTTCTGATGCAGGGTCTTTGCAATTTCAACAGGCACTGCTGAACCCGTATTTCTTATTGCTCCTGCCAGTACCATCAGTGCATCGTAAGCCTGTAGAGCTTCCTGATCCGGTTCTTCTGAATAAGCTTTTACAAAAGAAGTATAGAATTCCTGAAAGCCGGGGTTTTCGCTTTCTACATCAAAGTTTGAAACAGCAAAAATCCGGCCGTTTTCTGAAGACGACAGACTTTCTGTTAAAAGCGGATCATCAAAAGGATCTGAGCCGACTATAGGACAGTCGATGCCGTTATTTCTTACTACCTCAATTATTTGCTGGATATGGGGCATTCTTCCCGCAATAAAAATTGCATCAAAAATAAAATTGTTTTTCCATCTTTTTGACATTCTTTCGAATTCCAGAGTTGAAGTTGTTATATCATAACTGTCCCGGCTCACAACAGAGATTCCCCGTTTATTGCAATTCATTTCAAAAGAATTAGAAAGACTTGTTCCCGAAGTATTTTCCAGATAATAAATTATTACATTTTTATAGCCCTTGTTTTCGCAGATTTTTGATATCTCATCACCAAAATCACTGTCATTAGGCATGTTAGAAAAAATAAGAGGATTATTGCGTTCCGTCAGTTTATGAACAGTAGAAATAAAATTGAAGGTCAGTATTCCGTAATATTGATAAATTAAAGAGCAGGGGAGAGATATATCTGAATAGCCATGGCCGATAACTGCACAGATTTCAGGATCTGAAGCAATGTCATAAGCCGTAGTCATTCCTTTTACAGAATCTCCTCCGTCATCATATTTTACAAGCTCGAGTTTTACAGGAAGCAAATTGTCTTTATTTATTTTTTCCTGGGCCAGCAAAACTCCTTCCCACATTTTACTTTTATTAACTTCAAAGCTGTTTGAAACTGCAATTTTTACAGTGCCATTTTTGTAAAGCTTTTGAATCGCCTGATTTCTTACCTTTATAGGGTCATCACTTTTGCAGGCAGATAAAAATCCTGAAAAAAAGATGACAAAAAGAAAAATAACAGCTTTATTAAGTCTGCATATCATATTCTTATTCATAATTTCTTACTCCTACAAATTCTGCCTTTTAGCCAGTATAGCAAAATATCCGTTCTGCTTCATAAGCTCTTCATAGTTGCCGCATTCAATAACTTCACCGTCTTTCATTACATAAATTTTATCAGCATTGATTATTGTTGAAAGCCTGTGAGCAATTATGATTCGGGTAACCTTAAGTTCATCAAGACTTTTTCTTACAACCTGCTGAGTCATGTTGTCCAGTGCACTTGTAGCCTCGTCAAAAATGAGAACCTTTGGCCGCCTTATAATGGCGCGGGCAATAATAAGCCTCTGCAGCTGTCCCCCGGAAAGCGTTGAACCTCCGGCAGGAAGCATCGTGAACATTCCCATAGGCATTTCGGAAATATCCTTATCAAAGAAAACCTTTCTTGCGGCCTCCCAGGCATCTTCTTCCTTCAGTCCAGAGCTTCCGATAATATTCTGAATTACGGTTCCCTGTAAAACTGTATCATTCTGTAAAACAACTCCCAGCTGCCGTCTGAGCGAACCAATATCTATTGCGGAAATATCCTGATTGTCATAGAAAACAGCACCTGATTCAGGTTTTTCAAAACCAAGCAGCATCCTCATAAGAGTAGATTTTCCTGCTCCTGAGCTTCCGACCACAGCAACAAACTCGCCTTCCTTTATACTCATATTCACATCTTTGAGTACAAGCGGAGAATCCGGGGAGTAACGGAAATTCAAATGACTTATTTCAATATTTCCTTTGAGATTGTCTATTGCGGGCTTTGACTCAGTAAATTCTGGTTCTGCCTCCAGAATCGGTCTGATTCGTTTTGACAGCGGAATTACATTTCTGATTTGAAGCAGTGCTCCTGTAATTCCAAGAAAGGCCCCCTGGAAAGCAGCGAAGGAGCTTAAAAAGGCCATAAAGGTTCCTGTTGAAAGCCCGGAAAAGGACTGCAGCCTTAAACCGCGCCCATATAAATAATAGAAGAGAATGCTTATTATTGTAGGATAAACAGTGTTTATAAGGGAGTTTACAATTCCGGTAAGACCAAGCTTATAGCCTATTTTTACCTGTCTGATATATTCTTTTGACCATTGTGCAAAGAAGCGCTTTTCGGAAAAGGAATTTGTAATTTTTTCAATTCCATTCAAAAACTGCAGCAGCATTCCCTGCAGCTTTCCCTGACAGTCTATCAGCGTTTTTTCCCATCTGTAAGTTATAAGGCAGAAGAGGGCAGAAATAAAAACAGGAATAATACAGAATAAGATTCCCCATTTTGCAAAGTAACCTGAAAAACGGAAGCACTGAATAAGGTAAACAAAACTGAAAACAAAATTCATAAAGACAGAAAGTACAATGTTAAAAATCTGTTTGCGGATTGTTGAAATTGTCATAGTGCGGGCTGCCAGATCACCAGAAGAAAACTTTTTGAAAAAATCTACCGGTAATTTTAAAAGCCTGTCCATAACTGCCGCTTCAAGATCACTGTCGGCCTTTGTTTCCATTCTTATGTTTGCATAATATTTTGCAATTCCACCAATCATCGAAGAAATATTACAGAAGAAAACAAGTACGCAAATCTGCAGGGCCTGACCTCTTGCCGCATCTGGAATTACATTATCTATAAAGCTTCTGGTTATATAAGGAGTGATGAGGCCTATAAGTGTACACAGGAGCCCTATGATAATATATCTTGCGATATCTTTCTTGATATCTGCAAGCACGAAGCGGCAGATTGTCCTGATTGAAATATTTTCTTCCTGCATTGGCTTATAGGCCATGATTGCCATCGGGTAAATCTGTTTTGCATTTTTCCCGGAAACAGCAAGGTTGATTCCGGACGAAGGTTCAATGATTCTGTAGCCTGAGGAATTCTGATTTTTTATAAGAGCGACCGGCACAAGACCATCAGAAGTATCATTTTCATTTGAGATATCAATGTCGCCGTCTTTTTTGTAAAAGCCTATTAAGTGACCGTTATCTTCTTTGTACCATTTTTCGCGGAGAAGAACTTCACGTACGCGGATGGTATTGTCTTTTGCCAGCTGTTGAATTCCCGCTTTTGTAGGTTCGTAAGTTTTACCAGGCAGCTGACGAACAGTTATGCCGCCCATATTTTTAGCAAGAAGCTTAAAGACCTTAACAAGAGGAAAATCATCAGGTTCAAAAAGATTTGCATCTTCAATTCTTTTGTTTACAACAGAAGAAATATTTGCAAGCGCATCAGAATAGGCATAGTCAGAAAGCTTCTGCTGCTTCATGGAAAGAACCTTAGACCAGACAGCCTCTGTTTCTGCATCAATTATAATCTTTTTCTGCCAGTCATCTCTTTTTGTATAAAAATCTTCAGCTTCCGGCTGGCAGAATTCAACTTCAGTTTTGTTCGTTCCCGTAAGAATAATGTCATATTCTTCGTTTCCGTTTATATTCGGAAAGCTTTCTCCTTCTCCAAAATTTGCGATTTCATGACGGGCGCCTCTTTTTCCGTCCTCAAGTTTTTTTACCAGAAAAAGATAACAATGGCCTTTAAGAACCTTTATCTCGTTAGGAGAGCCGTCCAGTGTCAGGATATTTGTATTGTCGATTTTAATAATTTTACCGCTCATATCACATCGTCCTTACCAGATCACTGTACATTCCGCCCTGGGCAAGCAGTTCGTCATGAGTGCCGCGCTGGACTATAGTTCCGTGGTCAAGAACTATAATCTCGTCACAATCACGGATTGTAGAAAGACGATGGGCAATGATTATACTTGTGCATCCACGCCTTCTTATGTTCTGGTCGACCGTCTGCTCTGTAAGTGCATCTAAAGCACTGGTAGCTTCATCCATTATGATAATTCTTGGATTCAGGGCAAGGGCACGGGCAATTTCGAGCCGCTGACGCTGACCGCCAGAAAAGTTTCTTCCGCCTTCTGCCACCATTGAATAATAGCCGCTAGGCCGGGAGGTAATTACATCATGAATGCAGGCATCTTTTGCGGCCTGCATATACACTTCTTCGGGAATACTTGAATCCCACATGGTGATATTATCTTTTACAGTACCTTCAAAAAGTGAGATGCTCTGGTTCACAACAGCTACAGATGCGGCAAAAACCTTTCTTTCAATTTCACTTAAAGGTTTCCCGTCAAATAAAAGCTCGCCACTCCATAACAAATAGGTAGCGTTCAATAGTTTTCCAATTGTTGATTTACCGCTTCCTGTTGCTCCTACAAGGGCAACCCTTTTTCCAGGTGTAAATTCTATATTAAGTCCCTTTAAAAAAGGCTCCGCCAGAGGTGAATAGCCGAAGACAGCATTTTTCAGAGAGATATAACCTTCCAGCTTTTTTACAGGAGAATAGAAGTCGCTGACGTTTTCTTCTTTGGAAGGGGCATTATGTTTTCTTTTTTTTCTTTCAAGCTTTGCTTCATAATCCTCTTTGAATTTTGGGGGAAGAGGATATTCCATTACATCATCTATGCGCTGCATATCGGCATTTGCAGAAAGAAGGTCAGCGCCAAGACTCAAAAAGGAATTGATCGGGTTTGTAAAATTGGCAAGAAGAATCTGAAAGGCCATAAGCATACCGATTGTAAGCTGTCCATCCATAACCCGCAGGGCACCAATTGATAGAATTAAAATATTCTGCAGTTGAGAAACTGTCTTAGGAATAACTGAATTTGCAGTATTCGTTTTTGCAAGCCGCTGATTTTCCAGAATTACCTTTGCCTGCTGCCCGGACCACTGCATGAAAAAATCATTTTCTGAACCGGAGGCCTTGAGTGATTCTATAATGTCTATTCCTGACATAGTTATTCCGTTTAATTTTCCGCTTTCCATTTGAAGCTTAAAAGTTTTATTCTTTATGCGACCAGAGCTTATTCTGAAAATAATAACTACAAGAATTGTAAGCGAAAGAGAAAGCGCAGTAAGAGGAAGGTCGTACATCAGCATAAGTACAAGAAAGAAAATTGTGCTGAACAGATTTATAAGAATTCCGACAAGCCGACCGGATATAAGCTCCGCCACCGAATCGCAGGAGGAAATGCGGCTGCAAAGTTCACCTGGAAGTCGCTGTACAAAAAACTGGAGCGGCATTTTAAAAATATGCTCTATAAATTTTGATGCGGAAGTAAGGCTCAGCCTCACCTGGAAACGCATTAATACGGAATTTTGAATAGCCTGCAAAACTGTTGTAATAAAGCAGGAAACTACCATTGCAAAAATAAGAGGCTTCAGATGTCCCAGTGAATTTTTAATGAGAATGTCATCAATAAAAAAGCGTGAGAAGGTAGGGTAAACAAAGCCCGGAATAAAATACAGAAAGCTTAAAAATCCAAGGAAGGTAAAAATTGAGCCAAGTCCGCCTATGCGTTTTTTCAGACGGTTCCAGATTTTCGGCTGTTCTCCGCCTGGAACAAAATTTTCTGAAGGCTCAAAAGTAAGGACAATACCTGTAAACGCTTCGTCAAATTCCTCTAAATCAACTGCCCGCCTTCCTGAGGCAGGATCGTTTATTATTACAGAATGACGATTAAATTTTTCATAAACAACAAAATGATTGAAGTTCCAGAAAAGTATGGCAGGCTGCTTAAGCTGACGCAGGGCATCAACTTCCATCTTAAAACCCTTTGCTTCCAGACCATATTTTTTTGCAGTCTTAATAAGGTTCCTGGCCTTTGTGCCATCACGAGAAACACCGCATTCAACTCTCAGTTCTTCTAAGGAAACGTATTTATGGTAGTAAGCCAGAATCATGGCAAGACTTGCCGCACCACACTCAAGGGCTTCCATTTGAAGAACAGTCGGAGTTTTCTTTTTTCTTAGAAGTAAGGATTTCATATATTCAGTGCAGCTGCCTGTGTTTTAATTTTC
>CAMNGG010000222.1 GCA_946537975.1 uncultured Treponema sp.
ATGTTGTAGCGGGCATCTCCAAAGTATACGAGTTTAAGTCCCTTAAGGTGGCCGTAGTGCTCGCGGATTGTAAGCATATCTGCCAGCATCTGGGTCGGGTGATATTCGTTTGTGAGTCCGTTCCAGACAACTACGCCTGAATATTTCGCAAGGTCTTCTACGATTGTCTGCTCGTAGCCGCGGTATTCAATTCCGTCAAACATACGGCCGAGAACTCGTGCTGTATCTTCGATGCTTTCTTTTTTACCAATCTGACTGCCTTCAGCAAGATAAGTTGTGCAGATGCCAAGGTCGTGTGCGGCAACTTCAAAGGCACAACGGGTACGGGTACTTGTTTTTTCAAAAATGAGGGCAATGTTTTTACCACGGTGAATATCAACAGGAATGCCCTTGCGCTTTTTTTCCTTGAGGTCGGCAGCAAGGTCGAGAAGGCCTGTAATTTCTTCGGGTGTGAAATCTTTTAATGTAAGAAAATTGCGTCCTTTTAAGTCCATAAAGTACCTCGAACAATTTATAATGAAAGTAGAATTATAACAGAAATAATAAAAAGAAACTAGATACAATTTTTTCACCACACGGATTCGGAATTACTAACGTAATTCCATATTTTTTTTTAGATTTTGCGTTAGCAAAATCAAATTCGTGTGGCAATTTATTTATGCATCAATCTCTTTTGCAAGATTATGTACAATAAAGTCGCGGCGTTCCGGGGTGTTTTTACCCATGTAGAACTGGAGAACCTCCGGAACATTTTTGAGAGTCTGGATTGTAACCGGAGTCAGATGCATACCCTTATCTTCACTTTCGCCTTCTTTGCGAGGGAAGATAAACTGACCGAACTCACTTGGGTTGATTTCTCCGAGTCCCTTAAAGCGGGTAACCTCGGCAGTCTTTCCCATTTTGGCAACTTCCTTGTCGCGGCTTTCTTCGCTGTAGCAGTAAACGGTTTTTGTCTTATTGCGCACACGGAAAAGCGGAGTTTCAAGAATGAAAACGTGTCCTGTCAAAACCAGCTCTTCAAAGAAAAGCAGAAGATAAGTCATTACAAGATTTCTGATATGGAAGCCGTCGTTATCGGCATCGGTCGCGATGATGATTTTATTATAGCGCAGACCTTCAATATCCTTTTGTACACCAAGACTGAAAGTAAGATTTTTTAATTCTTCATTTTCAAAAAGGGCAGACTTTTTGCGGCCGTACATATTTTCAGGTTTTCCCTTAAGAGAGAAAATTGCCTGGTAAGAAACGTCGCGGCTTCCTACCATAGAACCTGTCGCAGAATCTCCCTCGGTAATGAAAATCATGGAGTTGGCACCCTTCTCTCCGTCCTGCAGATGGTAGCGGCAATCCTTAAGCTTCTGGATTTTAAGCATGACAGATTTTTCTGCCTCGCGAATCTGCTTTTCGGTTACGCTGTTGATTTCGTTGCGGGCCTTCTGATTTTTGATGATTTTATCTTCGAGGGCACCGGCAACATCAGGGTTATGGCGCAGCCAGTCATCAATGGCAAGCTGAACTTCCTTAATAATAGGCGCACGGATTTCTACGTTTCCAAGCTTGTTCTTTGTCTGGCTTGTGAACATAGGATTATCAAGGCCGATTTTAAGGGCACAGATTAATCCGCCGCAAACATCCTTTTCATCATATTCTTTTTTGAAGAAGGAGTTCACGCCTTTTGTAACACCGTCGAGGAAGGAAGTAACGTGGGTACCGCCATCCTCTGTACTCTGGCCGTTTACAAATGAATATACATATTTATCAAGGCTGTTAGTGTGAGTTAACACAAACTCAAGATTTTCACCCTTGTAGCTGAAGATTTTGTAGAGAGACTTTCCGTCCATCTCATGCTCAAGCAAATCCTGAATACCATTCTGGCTCACATAGTCCTGGCCGTTACAACGGAGCAAAAGTCCCGGATTAAGATAGGCATAATTCCAGAGTCGTTTTTCAACATACTCCATGTTGAAGTTGTATTTTCCAAAAAGCTCTGTATCAGGCTCGAACTCAAGGTAAGTTCCGTTTGGAACACCAGGTTTTGCGGCGCCGGTTTTGCTGCTGAGTTTTTCGCCTTTTGCGAACTCAACTACGGCCATTTTTCCATCACGGATTGAGGCAGCACGGAAGTAAGAAGAAAGCGCATTTGTGGCCTTAATACCTACACCGTTCATACCGATTGCCTGCTTAAATACGCTGTTGTTGTATTTTGCACCGGTGTTTACGTTAGATACACAGTCCTCGAGTTTTCCAAGAGGAATACCACGTCCGTAGTCGCGGATTTTTACGCGGCCATCCTTAATTTCAATATCAATTTTTTTACCGAAGCCCTGAGAGAACTCATCGACAGAGTTATCAATTCCTTCCTTAAGGAGAATGTAGATACCGTCGTTTTCGTTTGAACCATCGCCGAGAGAACCGATGTACATACCAGGGCGGAGGCGGATATGCTCAAGGCCTTCAAGATGCTGGATGGAATTTTCGTCGTAAACACCGGGATTTGCTGCGGCTGCGGAGGAAGCGGTTTTTGCTGATTTTGCGGGTGTCTTGGCTGGAGCAGCGGCAGCTGTTTTTGCCGCTGTCGGTGCGACTTTTGCTGATTTTGCGTCTGCAGGAGCTTTGGCCGGGGCTGCAGACTTGACTGGTGATAAAGTCTTTGCCGATACAGTTGCCTTTGCAGATGTTGCGGCCTTAACTGGGGTCGCTTTTGCAGGAGCCGTTTTAGCCGGAGTTTTTGCAGAAGTTTTAGCGGCAGTCGATTTTGCCGCAGGCTTTGCAGCAGCTGTGGCTTTTACAGTTTTTGCGGCAGTGGCCTTTGCAGGAGCCTTAACTGTAGGTTTTTCCGCTGTTTTAGCAGCAGCTTTTGCGGCAGGCTTTGAAGCAGCTTTCGCGCTTGCTGTAGTTTTACTTGCAGGCATTGTTTTTTTTGCCGGAGTCGTTTTTGAAGCAGTTGATTTTGCAGCCTTTTCTTTTTCAGCTGCCTGCATAGCGGCAATACGAGCAGTAAGCCCGCCTTTAGACGTAGAAGATTTATCAGCCATTTTGATCCCACCCAAAAAATGTTTATTATAATGGTAGAATTTTATTATGAGATTAGTGGAAAGTCAAGAGGGATTCCAATCTGTATTATTTTCCTTTTTTTCATTTTACTGACTTTATCCAGTTTTTTATAAAGTCATTTAATTGTAATCCAAGCTTTTCAAACTGTCTGAAAGCCTCTACCGATCTTGCCTGATAAATATACTTCTCGGACTCGACAGGAGTTTGCATCGAAAAAATATAATATGAACAGGCATACTGATAATAAATCTATATATTTTTCTTATATTCATCTGGTAAAGTTTCGAAAGTCTTAAGAGCCTTTTGTGGCTGACTGAAATTATTACATAAATACACATATGTATATTTTGTATTAACCGAAATACCGTTATTTGGAGGAAATAAAATCTGTCCATGAGACATAATTAGCTTTAATACTTTCTACAATAGTTTTAATAAGTTCAAGTGCTTCATCATAAGAAATATAGCCAGCTCCCATTCCCCAGCGAAGTAAGGTAATTTGCCTTCCCTGATCCCAGGCTTCGATTCCATGACTGCCAAGTACATCCTTCATTTTTAATACATAATAAAGTCTTGTTGTTTCAATAACTCTTAATCCTTCTGCCTTTGCAATTTCAAGAAGGCTGTTATATGCTCCGTGATGTCCACCTTTGGTTAAACTTTCATGATTGTCTTTCAGCCCCTGATAATCTGTAATTCCAATATCAGCATAAGGCTTTTTCCAGTTAATAAGATTACTATCTGTAAATTATGGGGCGTCGGAATTGAAGGAAGTACATGAACATAATCAAAGCCTCAGTCAGGATTGTTAGTCTGATATAAACCGGGACGTTCTTCAAGTCTGTTGCTATCTTCCGGTAGAGGACAATTTCTTACGATATGCCCTGTATCTATCTGATGATAATTAAGGCGTATATTGCGCAATCCCATATCAGCATAATAATATTTGCTGGAGAAAGAAAACTAACACTTCCCTTTTACATCATATCTTTTTGCAGTGATTATCAGAGTTTTTGATACAGTTTTTCATATTCAGAAAACATTTTTTCTTCTGAAAAATCTTTTTTTATATGTGCTTGTAAACTCTTGATTTTTTGTTCTTTGTTGCATTGCGCATCATCAACAGCGCGGCTAAATGAATCAATATTATCAAGAGAGAAAAAACTTACTTCGTTATTACAAAAAGGCATTGAAAAAGCAGGAATGTCAGAACAAACCACGGCAGCACCTACCGTTCCTGCTTCTAAAAGAGCAAGGCTGAAACCTTCTGAATACGAAGGAATGACAAATACATCAGCATATTTCATTACGTGATAGGGATTTTTTTTGAAGGGAGAAAAAAATACCCTATCTGAAATGCCATTTTTCGCTGCAAAATCAATCAATGCTTCTTTTTGCTCACCATTGCCAATACAAATATATGCAAGGTCTTTGCGGATTCTTAGAAGTTCTAGCACCTGAAGAAGGCCTTTTCGTTTTACAATTCCAGAATAAGAACAGAGGACAGAAAGATTTTTTGTATGAAAAGCTGAAATCTGTCTTATAATCTCACTATAATCATCTTGCTCTTCTGAAATTGCAATGCCATTGTAAATTAAAGTACTGCGACGTAATGATTTTTCATACAATTTCATAAGGTAATCGTTTATTTGTACCGTTACATTTATTCTTTTCAGATAATGAAGCCATACTTTTGAAAATATGAACGATATGAAATTCCCATACGAATATTTTAAATCATCATAAATGTTGCAATGTACAGTAGAGACAGTCTTTGCATGATGAATTTGTTTTGCATATTTTGCAACATACTTATCTGGTCGAAACATATGAGAATGAATAATATCGAAATAATCAAAATCTATAGGTTTTTCCATAATAATTTTTTGAGTTTCACAAGCAAATTCAAGATTCTTTATTTCATCAAAATAAAAAACTTTTACATCATGACCTTGTTGCAAGAAAAAATCACAAAGCCTTTTTGCAAGAAAAACTGGAGCTTTAGAGTCAAGGCTGGGTAAAATATAAGCAATTTTCATTTTATAGCACCTGTTGTCAGAAGTTTATATTTTGCAGTTTGATACAAATATGCAATTTGATATGGAGAAATCAAAGAACACAAAACATAAATACACATATTGAGATAATGCTTGTGAGCTTTACTTTCGATAGCTTTATACAAAAATTTATTCGACAAAGAATAGATTTTTTCTGTTAAACGGAATGTTTTGATTGCTTTTTGGCACGCTAGTATAGAATAAGAATCTATATCAGACTTTATACGTTCATTATAAAGTTTTGCCGTGTACCAATGACTTTTTAATTTTTTTACTCCATAAGTTGAAGTCGAATTTCCTGCCCGATTTACGCGGATTTTATATCCAAAAAAATCTGACATATTTGTGCATTTGTAACCTTTGCTCATAAGTCGAAGGATAAAATCGTAATCTTCAGAAGCAAACAATCTGCGATAGCCATTCAATTCATCATAAATTTTTTTATAAGTCATCCAAATATGAACGACAGGAGTTTTTAATAAACAAGTTCGTTTTAGCAAATCAAAATCCTTTAGAAAAACAGTCCTCCCTATTTCTTCACCAGCTGAATTTATGGTTATTGCACTTGTACCTACAAGTTTTATATCAGTGTTTGTATCCAGAAAATTTTTCATTTTTTCTAGACGAAATCTGTCAGAAACATCATCACCGTCCATTCTGACAATATATTTTCCAGTTGAATTTTCAAGCGCACGATTCAGAGAAAACTCTATTTTTGAATTCACTTCGTTACGAAAAAGTTTTATCCGAGAATCTTTTTCTGCATATTGTTTGCAAATTTCAAAAGTTTTGTCAGTAGAGCAATCATCAACAATCACAAATTCCAAATTTGAATATGTTTGATTTAAGATAGATTCTATTGCTTCTGCAACATACGGTTCTACATTATATGTAGGCATTATTACGCTGATTAAGTCATTTTGCATATACTTAACACTCCTTCATTTTAGTCCGATTCTGTTCTATAAAAACGATGATTCCAGCAAAACAGTATAGAAATGAAAGATTTGTCGGTGCCATTGAAAGCCCACAAACAAAAAATGGAATAAACAGATACAAAAACTTTATTTTTGAAAATCGAATTAATGCGTAAAAGTACAAGAGTTCAAGACAGATTCCTATCAAGCCAATATCGAGAATTTTTACTACCAGATACAAATGCCCCTGAACCCATGCATAATTCATAAATGGAAGAGAATATTCACTGCTTGCAAAACCAGTTCCAAATCCGATTAGCAACTTATCAATTGGAGTATGAGAAATGTAGTAAGCCAATCCTTTTATGATTACAATTTTCGTATTAAAACTATCATCATGAGTTACAAAAAAAATTAAAAATGGCAAAACAAAAGATGAAACAAGTATCAGAAAAACTACATACATTTTTCTTTTTTTATAAGGAAACTTAATAAATCTTGAAAAAATAATAACTATAATAGAAGAAAAAACTGCCGCTCGTGATAAAGAGAAAACGCAAAAGATAAATAGAATTCTTAAATGCCATTTTCCAATAATCCGATAGTTGTCATAAAGATACAAAAAAAACGCAAAGGAAATCATATATATAAAGCCGTTCCAGTTGCTATCTTCAAACATTATTGAGCTTTTAAAATTGTAAAAATATTGAATACCAGAATAAAAATCTGTTCTTTTTGCAAAACGATATATTAAATCGATAATCCCAAGAATAACTTCTATAAAAAAATATAAATGGACAGCATCCTTTATAAAATATCTGGAATCAGTTTTCTGGGAAGATAAAAAACAAATGTTATATATAATTAGAGTGCTGATTTGATTTATCAACAACAAAAACAATATTCCAGGCATTTTTTCAATTGTTGTAGTTTTATAGATATTAAAAATCAAAAATGAAGCCATGACAATAACAATCGTTGATAATGATTTTGAAACATAATCATTTCGCATTTTATAGTTATTGATTAAAAGTATAAAACTAAAAGCAATCAGCAGAAGTAATCCAAAATAATATGGAGAAAAATGGGATACAGACGTTATGTAACAGGAACAAAGCCCAACGAAAAGTATTAAAGCGACAATTGAAATATTACAATTTATACAGTTTCGCATTTTTAAATAAACCTCAGAATATGAAGAATCAGAGCCAGCAGAACAATCGGTTTTATAAATACCCTAAGATAAAAAAATTTGTTTCTAAAAGAGTACAAAATTATTTTTTCACAAACTTTTGTTTTCAATGGAAACGGATATTTTGAGAGTTCAGACAGAATTGAATTTATGTATTTATATTCTGAAATTGCATCATCAGACTTTGCGATAAAAAAAATATTTAAATGTTCGTTTATTTCTCGTACAAGACGATATTCTGTAAATATATTTTTTACAGAATCAATTTGTTTTTCAATGTTAATTCTCGAGGTTTGATTATTAAAAATTCTATATTCAAAAACTCTTTCTTTTAAGTTTGCACATTTATAGTTTTGACTGAATATTAAGCGAATCCAAAGTTCATAATCTTCTGCATATAGAAAAGAACTCGAATATGTGTTTACTTTCAAGACTTCAGTTTTAGCCATAACTGTAGGATGATAAAAGGGTGAGAAAAATTTTGCAAAACTTTTACAGTCTTCATAACAAAGAGGAAGTGTAGATTTTCCTTTTCGCTTTCCCTTTTCATCAATATGCCATGCATTCGTCCCGCAAATCGCAATGTCGGGATTCGCTTCCAAAAAGGCGACCTGCTTTTCAATCCGCTTAGACGCAGAAATATCATCGGCATCCATTCGAGCAATGTATTTTCCTGCCGCCCGCTCCACAAGAGCATTTAGCGTACGAACAATTTTTTGATTATATTCATTTCGGAAAAGTTTTATGCGGGCATCTTCTTCCGCCAGTTTCTGCAAAATCGCAAAACTACCGTCCGTAGAACAGTCATCGGTAATCAATATTTCAAGATTCTGATAAGTCTGATTCATTATGGAACGGACAGCCTGCTCCACATATTTTTCTGCGTTGTATACAGGTATAATCACCGAGACCAACGGCTGCGAATTTCGCGGATGAGAATCATTTTCTGTCAAACTACCGGCTGTGACCTGCACTTCTGCCATAACGGTACTCCTTGCCTTTTTTAAAGGCATTTTTGTTTTTACCGTTCGTTTGACATTTCTATTTCTATGAGAAAAAGTAGTCTATATAAATTCTACTGGAATTACAAAAGCTGTAATTTCACCTTTTTTTACCGATGAAACTTTGTTTGCGCCACAAACTATGACAGGCTGAGCAATCTGAACATTCTTCAATCTGTTTGTGATGAAAAAATTCTTTGCAGTAACTGTTTTTTTCACGACTTCCGGGTAACTGCCTGTAAAAATACGATTCCATATTTTCTGAACTGAAAACTCGTAATTTGAAAACGCTTTATTTCTGGCAAGAATGTAATCTTTTGCAGGTAAAAATGAATCAGAAAAAGCATCGCCTCGTATTTCCCTTGCAGACAAAGAATATAATTGAACTATACCGATTCGCCCAGAAAGACTTTCTGTTGCTTTTTCCATCAGCTTGAACTTCTGGCTTCCTGTAAGAAAATACATTCCGTTGTGGCGGTCTTTATCTATCTGGACTTTCAGATAGCGAAACAACTCTGGTACATATTGGATTTCATCAAACATATAGGGGCTTTGATGGAATTCAAGAAATGCAGTAGGGGCAGTCTTTGCAAATTCTTCTTCAGAAATATCATAAAAAGTTGTGCTGGAAACAGATTTTTCTTCGGTGATTTTCTTTAAAAGCGTTGTTTTTCCCGTCTGGCGGGCACCAGTAACAAGGACTGCTGGAAAAGATGAAGCAAAACGCTTCAAAGTTTTTTCTGCATGACGATTTATGAAATCCAGAAAAAACTCTTTTGTATGGGATAATCCAAAGTGTAATTAAAGATTATCCCATATTTGTAAAAGGTGCAATCTTTTTTCAGTTTTCCGTCCCTAAAAAATAGAAATGTCAAAGAACATAGTAAAAATCAAAAAGAAATTTTTACTCTTTATAAAACTGCTATGTTCACAAAAAATTCTGGAACAAGCAGAATAAATCCGATACCTAGTTTTACAAGCCCAATACATTTAGACTTAAACGTCTTTCGTAAAGAAAAACGCTTCATCTGCACACAAAATTTTGTGCCGTAAAATGCAGATATAAACCTGTCACCTATGCTTCTGAGTTTTTTCCCTTTTTGGATTTCATCACATTGTTTTACGATTTCAATCTGCGGATTTTCGTGTTCAAAAGGCTTCTCGCAGGGAATTACACAATCGGTATACAAGAACTCTTCCAGTTCTTTTTCTATTTTTGAGATTTCAGCTGAATAATTCGTATAACGCCGATAAATCTGTGTATTTGTGCGGGATTTTTCAGGCTCAAAATAAGAAAGATTCTTTGTGTGAGAACCTTTCGGCAGCCCTAAAAATGCTTCAATTTTTGTAAGCTGATTTTCATAATCGTTACAAAGTTCGTCCAGCTTTAAAAAACAGATGTTTTGTTCTTTACGGTTTTCACGGCTCTTAGAACGTGTTTTGCGATACCATTTTATGAAAACATCTACATCTGCGCTAGGAATATAGCGACTCGCATTAAAAAGCTGGTTCGTTATGTAAAGGTCGCGAGGGTCTTTGTCTACAACAAAAACTTTTGGTGCAATTTCAAAGTAGCGAAGATATTTTTCGATGCTTGTTGGAGGCAATAGCTGGTCTATGCAAAGCAGATTTTTCTGACAATTCATTGCTTCTACAAGTCGTGAAGTATAAGTCTTTGCACACTTAAAAAAATGCTCAATATCAGTTTCGTATCGCATTTCGTTGTAATAACGATAAGTTGGGTGCCAGCCGTAATTCTCATACAATGTAAACTTAGAGCTTTTTGCATTATAAAATCCTTCTGCACAGGCAATCCGCATTTTTTCTACGAAGGAATATGAATTTTTCTCGGAATCTCTTCTGTGCCAGCCGCCATTCCACTTCATTTCAAAAAGAGAATCGATAAATTCTTTTGAGATTTTGTAAAACATGCGCTTAAACAAAGCCTTGTAATCTGTCTGCTCAGAAAGTTTTTTTGCAAGCTCAAGAAATCTTGCTGCTGCTAAATCAACTTTAAGTCTATGCCCCTCACGAATAGAATCTTCCAAATCTGCAAGACCATCACCTTCATGCAAAAAAGTACATTCCCATTCGCTGCTTTTTGTTTCTATGCAGTCATATTCACGAAGTATGTCCGTGACAGCTGAGGAGCCAGAATCTCCAAAACCAGTGGAAGTTATAAGCTGAATCATTTTCCTACCCCCAAATATGAAAGTACTTTTTCAAAAGCAGAAACATATTGCTCAACAGAATAGTCCTTTACATGCTCAAGACAGTTTTTACTCATCTGTTCATAAAGCTCAGAATCTGTCAAAAGTTTTTGCAATTTATCCGCATATTCTTCTGCATTCCAATTACTTACAAGTCCGCATTTTTCATTATCAGAAAGTTCCTCACTTGCACCTGAAACAGGAGTTGTTACGAATGGGATTCCTAAAGACATTGTTTCGATTGCTACCGTGGGAAATCCTTCAGAATAAGATGTAAGACAAAATATTCTGGAAGCCGCAATATATGGATAGGGATTATTTTTATATCCGCAAAAGTGAACAAAATCACTTATTTTTAAAAATTTTGCCAGATTTTTTAACTCACTTTCTAATTCACCCTGTCCCAAAATCAAAAGACGACATTTTATCCCACGTTTATGAAGTTCAGAAATTGCTCTTATTGCAAGCGAAAAGTTTTTATTTTTATCAAGTCTTCCAGCACAGATAAGGACAGGTAAATCGTCAAAATCAAATTCACATTTTTCTTTTGCAAGTCTCTGAACATCCGCAATGTCTATTCCATTGTGAACAATATAAGCCTTATTCATAAACTCAGGAAAAAGCACTTCAAGAGAATGAAGAGATTTATTTGAAATCGTTACTATTGCGTCTGTATCACTCCAAACGGTTCTTTGTTTTTTCTTTTGAACCTCTTTCCCCGTTTCATTCAAATCATAAATATCACCATGAAACCAGGCAATTTTCTTTTCTTGTTTAAATGCGGGGAGCATAAAAGACGGCAGTTGATAATTAAAAGGAATAACAACATCACAATCCAGTTTGTAAATTTTTTTCAATACAATCGGAAAATGCGCCAGCAAAAATAAAGTCACCCTGTGAGAAACCTTTGAAAGAAAATCCTTCTTGTTGTTTATAAATGGCTTTCCAAATTTTACATGAGGTGCCAGGCTGATTTCATTGAAATACTGATGAACTTCTTGTACGCGAATATCATATTTTTCAGAATCGAGATTATTCACAAGAAGAGCCAGAACTTTCTCAGCTCCTCCTCCATTTGTCATTGTGTAGGGAATAAATAGAAGCTTTATTTTAGACATAGTTCTTCCTTACAAAAAAAAATATCAGAAACTATTTTTTCAAAAAAAGAAATCCACCTTTTCATCATTTCTTTTTCAGTAAAATCTTCATAATATACCGTCTGGTTATTTTCTCCCCATGATTTATTCTTTTCCAATTCAATTAGTGCCAGTTTTATTTTTTCACATAAATCATTTGTATTTTCAGATGTAAAAGTTAATGAGTCTGGAAATTCTGCAAGTTGATCTATATTTCCACCAACATGACTAAAAATCATTGGCTTGCCATAAGCTGCACATTCAATTGGAAGCAAATCATAATAAGCAATTCTGTTTGGAATTACTAAAACATCTATATTTTTTATAAGGCTGCCAATGTCTGAAATAAAACCAAGATTATGAACATTATTAGCCTCTGCAAGTCCTTCCATAGGACCTGCACCTGCGCTTACAAAAACAAGTTTATCATCATCATTAAATTTTTTTGCAGCATTACAGAAGACATCAAAGCCTTTGTGTGTTACATAACGACCTATAAAAGCAAAAATGATTTTTTCACAGAATTGCTCTCTAATAGGGTATGAGTTTTCTGTCTTGCGATTTATTGTTCCTGATTTTATATAAAAAACTTTCTTTTCATCTATTATTGATTTCCATTTTTCATAATATGCCTGCGATGCATTTTTTGATGGGAAAACAATATAGTCAGATATTTTAAACAGATTTTCTTCTGTTTCATAATTTCTTTTATACACAAACATGTCATACGGAGAATTATTTGATAATTCCCAATTCATTTTCTGTTCATCTGCCATAATCGATGGAGAGTGAGGCATATACACACAGATTTTCCCATTTCGTTTTGCAGCTTCAGCCCATTTTTTTTCCTGCCAGCCTTGAAACACACAGATATCAGACTTCCTTAATTCAATTCTTCTTTTTATAGCAATTGAGTATCGATAAAAGCGTCGTTGTATTTTTCTTATAATTTCAACGATTCCAGAAGACTTTGGGTATAAAGAATTATCATAACCTATAAACTTTATATTAAAATCTATTTTTCCGAGACTTTTACTTCCTTGAATCATGTTGTAGGTATAGCCCATAGGACCACCACCAACTTGAATTAAATCTGTAAAAACAGCAACTTTTACATTTTTATATGCCCTTTGCATCTTTCATTACCTTCTCAATCACATCATCCATGTCGTAATACTTGTATTCCGCAAGCCGTCCGCCGAAAATCACGTTCTTCTCAGCATCAGCAAGAACCTTGTACTTCTGGAACAAAACTCCGTTTTTTTCATCATTCACAGGGTAAAACGGCTCCATTCCGACCTTCAACTCTGTCGAATACTCACGACTGATTACTGTAACATTCTTATAATATGCAGGATTTTCCGGCTCAAAATGCTTGTGCTCAATAATTCTTGTATATGGAACTTCTGCCTCGGTGTAATTTATGACGGCATTTCCCTGATGATTCTGCTTGTTAAGTTTTTCTGTCTCAAAACGGACAGTACGGTATTCAAGCTTCCCGAATTTGTAGTCATAGAATTCATCTATTTTTCCCGTGAAAACAATTTTTTTCGCGATATTTTGCCAGTAATCACGATTTTCAAAGAAATCAACATCAGTTTTTGTCTCGATTCCTTCAAGCAAGCCCTCAATCAGTTTGTTGTAACCTCCAATCGGAATCCCCTGGTAATCATCGTTGAAATAGTTGTTGTCAAATGTCAGACGAACAGGCAGCCGCTTTATAATGAAGGCAGGAAGCTCCGTGCATTTTCTACCCCATTGTTTTTCTGTGTAGCCCTTAATCAGCTTTTCATAAATATCTCGCCCGACTAGAGACAATGCCTGTTCTTCAAGATTCGCTGGCTCACGACCGTTCAAAGCTGCAAGTGCATCGCGTTTCTGTTCCTTGATTTTCGTAATTGCTTCATCAGGAGTCGTAACGCCCCACATTGCATAGAATGTATTCATATTAAATGGAAGGTTGTACAGTTTCCCCCTATAGTTCGCTACAGGACAATTTGTGTAGCGGTTAAAGGGAACGAAAGAATTAACGAAATTCCATACTTCTTTGTTTGATGTGTGGAATATATGAGCTCCGTATTTATGAACATGAATTCCTTCTACATCTTCGCAGTATATATTTCCACCCAATTGAGAACGTTTGTCTATTACAAAGCATTTCTTTCCTTTCTGTTTTGCAAAATGCGCGAAAACAGAACCATATAAGCCGGAACCAACTATCAGATAATCGTATTTCATTTTGTAACTTTCTCCTTGAGCAATGAAAAAAGGAATTTATTACGGAGTATAAAAAGTAATAGGCCGTAAACAATAATTCCAATACAAACCGCTAAAGTAAGTTGGAGAATCATATTCATCTTGATTTTAATCAGAAAGAAAACACAAATTGCCATCACAACACACGCAAAAATACATTGAATAATATGGGGAAAAATTCTCTTCAATTTGAATAACTTCTGTGCAAAAGCAAGCTGAAAAATCGTGACAGAGCACTCAGCACAAACAGTCGCAATACCAGCTCCGAACGCACCATAAATAGGAATAAGAATCATATTGAAACTGAAATTAATTACAGCTCCCAGAATTACCGATGCCAGTGTAATTTTCTCTTTTCCTAGAGGCATAAAGATTTGAATTCCGATAAGTCCACTCAAAGAAATTGCTACAATTATCGGGTTCATAATCTGCATAACAGGAATAGCTTGCTCGTAGCGATTACCACTCAAAAGCAGAACCACAGGTCTGGCTACCAGAGACAGTCCTACAGCACACGGAAGAGAAAGCATAATAATAAGATTCAATGCTTTTTCAGAGAGTATAAGAAACTGCTCGTTATTATGTTGGGATATATAAAATGAAAGCCGTGGAAGGAGGACTGCCGAAGCTGCCGTAATCACGGAAAGTACTATTTTATTTATTCTAGTTGCTGCTGTGTAAAAACCGACCTGCTCATCCCCAGCGATAAAGCCAAGCATTGTTGTGTCCAAGGCTGTATAAATACTTACCGCAACACTCATCGCAAAAAGAGTAAAAATTGGTTTGATATGAGGATGAAGATTTCTGCAAACTTTTTCCCTGAACGAAACATATCTCTTTGCATGAATGAAATTACAGATATTCGAACCGACAGAAGATACAACGCCGATTGCAGCGTATTTCAAATAATCATCTTTAGTTCGCACAAAAATAAAAAGCAAAATAAGACTTAAAAATTGAAATACAACAGAACGAATTGTAATGTACGAAAATTCTTCCAATGCCGTATATAGCCAGTCCATACCGACTGTAACAAAAAGAATGGAAGTACTACATACAATCAAAAGATTTCTATATTCATATATCTGAGGGATAAACAGAAGTGTAAAACCAAGAAGAAGATATGCAATAAGCGTTGAAATCAAATTAATAGTAATAATTTCTTTTACAAGTTTTGTAAGAGCCATTTTATCATTTCGAAGTTTTGCAGCTTCCCGAACACCATAAGTGCTTATTCCAAGAGCCGCAATCATCGAAAAATAACTGATTATTGAATTTGCAAAATTAACTTTTCCAAGCCCTGCTGGCTGAAGAACCCGCGAGGCATAGGGAAAAGTTATAAGCGGAAAAAGCAAACCCATTACAGTTCTCAGCATATTAAGGAGTGCATTCTTTTTGAGAGACTTTATTTCTGCCATGATTATATCTCCCCCAACACCCGTTTATTCATCTTTCTGCGTTCCCGGTCATAGAACCAGCCCCATTTGTTGAAATATCGTACTGCACTTCTGATATGAGCCCAGAGCATTTTCTTACTTTTGTAACTTTCCCTCGCATGGTCATGAACAATCGTAACGTCAGGAAAATACAAAGTCTTTGCAACACGGTGAAGGCGGCGAATCAAATCAAAATCTTCGCAGTACATGAAATATCCGTCGTCAAAGAAAATATTGTTTTCCTGTAAAATGGAAAGCCGCATGAACATGAAGCAGCCAGAAAGACAAGGGGGATTCATCACCTTGTTGTAGCCACTTGATTTTAGACAGTAACGGTCATCGCGATTTTTTCCCCAGTCTTTTGGTAAAAAGCGGCGAAAAATCAAGTCTACGGGAGTGGGAAGGAGCTTACATAAATATTGCAATTCGCCATTTGGATATTCAACACGAGGAAGCACATAAGCGGTATCTGAATTCTTATCCATAAAGTTTATTAATGAAGAAAGAACATTTTCTTCAAAATAAATATCTGGATTAAGCACAACATGATAAACCGCGCCACTTTCAATTGCTTCCTGCATTGCAAGATTATGACTTGCACCATACCCCAAATTCTGGTTATGGATATAACGGATTTTTGTTCCTGCATTATTTGCTATATTTGCATATTCTGTTTCCAGTACACGCCATTTATCGTTTGGGGAATTATCAATTATATAGAAAATTTCCACACATTTTGAATTAAAGACAGACATAAAAAGTAATTCAATCTCACTTCTTGGTGTATTGAACAAAACGACGCTAGCTGTTAGCTTCATTAGAGTACCCTCTCATATCCAAGTTTTTCTTCGCTTACAAACTCTCTATCACTGTCATAAAATATCTGAAAATCTACCCCACACTTTTCTGCAAGATTCACATAAAACTGAATTACATCTTTTCTAATTTCATTTTTACAAAGCCATATATTTGTATCTGCATCTGACAACGGAGATTCTGTGCAAAAATATAAGAAAATACTCTTTGCACAATTACCTGACTTTCCATCAATAATATTGTTTAAGGCATACTCAAGCATAAATTCATCAATACCATTTGGAAATGTAGTAACATGCCATTTATCATTATTTATAAGAGAATCAGATAATGTATTAAGTTTTTTCTGTCGGTAATCTTCTGGTGCTGAACCGCAGAGAATGGCATAGTTAATCAACTTAAAAACTCCGATAAAATGATATTTCATTTATTTTTAATCAAATAATGACATCTACATATTTAGAATAATATAATGATTTCTCCTTACTGTCAATTAAACGATAATGAAATGTCATTATTATTCATAGTTATGGAAGGAACTTTCAAAAATAATCTAAGAGATGAATTAAACTATCTGGATATAACCGTAAAAGAACTTGCTTCAAAAACTGGTATTCCCAAACCTACAATTGATTGCTATTTAAGTGCTAGACATACTATGCCACCAGCAGATATTGCAGTGCGTATTGCTAAGGCGTTAAATGTATCAGTTGAATACCTTGTAACAGGAAAAGATGAAAAGATTGTTCCTCATGATTATATTTCATATCAACCATACAGATTTCTCCTGGAAGACTTAACTAAGCTTTCTGATGATGAAATAAAAACCGTTTCAACAATGATTCATGCATTAGCAGAAAAGAAGTAAACCTATAACTATACACATTACTTCATCTTCTATAACTCTTTTGATTTGACTACTTTACATTATTATTGTATAATTTACTCAATGAAATCTAAAGATATCATAGAAAAGACGCTTGAATCCTATAATGATATATTTGCTGATATTGTAAATGTATTACTCTTTAAGGGAAAGCGAATTATTACAGAGGACTCTCTTACAGATGCACAGCCTTTCTCATATTACAAGAATTGGAACAGAAAAGTTCGAACTCAAGAACGAGATGTTGCAAAACACTGGCAGAATGGGCAGATTCGAATTGCTTTCTTAGGCATAGAAAATCAAACTGAACCAGAACGTGAAATGCCATTGAGAATTATTGGATATGATGGTGCTGCTTATAGAAGTCAACTTCCACCAAAGAGAAAAAGAAAAAAACTTGATGAAAGAGAAAAAACATACTATCCTATAATTACTCTGGTTCTTTATTTTGGAACTAAACAGAAATGGAATAAAAATCTGTCTTTGAAAGATATTATTACTATTCCTTCCGAGATTGAACATTTTGTAAGCGATTATAAAATTAATGTGTTTAATCTGGCATGGCTTAGTGATAACGATATAAATGGCTTTCAAAGTGATTTTAAAGAAGTTGCATTGTATCTAAAAGCAAAGCGACTTGGAACAAAATACCAAGGAACCCAAAAAGAGCTTGATCATGCAATTGAAATCTTAGATTTGTTTTATGCAATGTCAAATGATAATAGTTATAAAGAAATTGAAGATGAATTAAGAGCTCAAACTATTGAGCCGCAAAGGAGGATAAAAATGTGTGAAGTTACTCAGAGAATACGAAACGAAGGTCGCCAGGAAGGCGAAAAAACAGCTATTAACAAAATAAGCACAATACTTACAAAACTCCTTGCCGCTGGTAAAACAGAAGAAATGAATAAAGCAATCCAAGACCGTGAATATCTAAAAAAACTTATGGATGAATATCAGAAATAATTCTCATCAATTCATTTAGGACTCTTTTCTTATCTGTTGTCCAGTTCGGCGCGAGCAGCAGGCTTTTCGGCGGATCGCCGGTGAGGCGGTGAATTATGCAGTTGTCTGGTAGGAGTGGCAGGGCTTTTTGCAGGAGGGCGAAGTAATGCTCTTTTGTGAGGGGCTCGTATTCGCCGGCTTCGTACATTTGCGAGAGGAGGGTGTTTTTGAGGACGTAGAGGGAGGTGATTTTTATACCCCATTTGTCATTTTGGTGAAGACCGGGCTCCATAGTATTAGATGCTGAAACTAGTTCAGGATGACGGGTATTTTGTTCAACATGACGATTTTGTTCTACCACAAACTTTACGGAGTTCAGCATGTCTTCTTCGCTCTCGCCGGGAAGGCCGAAAATCAGGTGGGTGACTATGTGGATGGATGGCGCTGCCTCGCGGATACGACTTACTGCATCAATGTAGTCCTGATTTGAGTAACAGCGGTTTATGAGCTGCCCTGTTTTTTCATTACTGGTCTGAAGGCCGAGTTCTATCTGGACAAAGTGATTCCGGGAGATTTCGCCGAGGCCTCGTAAAATCGCCGGGCTCAGACTGTCCGGGCGGGTGGCTACGGCAAGACCTGCAACTCCCTCGCAGTCCAGGGCTTCCCGGTATTTTGAAAGCAACACCGTGGGGTCGCCATAAGTCGAAGTAAAGCTCTGAAAATAAGCAATGTACTTTCCCTGACGCTCCCCGCTGCGGCCACGAAGTTTTGACTCAACAAGCTTTTTCCCCTGCTCCAGCTGCTCCGAAATTGATAGCCGCCTGCCAGCAGCTGACTCTCCTCCCCGGGCTATAAAATCTCCACTCCCCGCCTGTGAACAGAAAATGCAGCCACCAGTTCCTTTTGTCCCGTCGCGGTTTGGGCAGGTGCAGCCTGCATCCAGAGAAATCTTATAAGTCTTGCAGCCGAAAATGGATTGATAAAAAGTTGAAAGAGTTTGCACCACCCCACCCCTAAGCCAGCGTTTTAA
>CAMNGG010000223.1 GCA_946537975.1 uncultured Treponema sp.
GCATGCTTTTCAATCTGGCGGATACGTTCCTTTGTGAGAGAGCATTCTTCACCAACTTCCTTCAATGACATTGGCTTTGCTCCATTAAGTCCGTAGCGCATTCTGATTACACGAGCCTCGTTAGGGCGGAGAGTATCGATAACACTATCAATATCTTCATGCATAGACTGTTCAATAGCCTTTTCTTCAGGACGGTCGTAAGAATTATCTTCAAAGAAATCTGCAACCTTTGTATGGCTGTTTTCTGAATCATTTGTTTCTGCATCAAGACTAATCATTTCACGGCTGATGTTAATCATATCACGAACATGAGCAGGCTCCATGTTAAGCATAGCTCCAATTTCTTCATATTCCTGCTGCTCGGTTTTCTTTGTACCGACAATCTTGCGGGCATGTTCAATCTGAACAAGCTCGTTAGCACGGTTAAGTGGAAGTCTGATTGCACGGCTCTTTTCGCAGATAGCCTTGAGTATGCTCTGTCGAATCCACCATACGGCATAAGAAATAAAGTGGTAGCCCTTATCTGCATCGAACTTTTCTACAGCATTCAGAAGACCAAGATTTCCTTCGCTGATAAGGTCTGTAAGGTCGAGTCCGTGGTTCTGGTATTTCTTTGCAACATTAACCACAAAGCGGAGATTAGCATTTACAAGCTTATTTTTTGCGGCAGTATCACCGGCCTGTGCCTTCTGGGCAAGCTCAATTTCTTCCTCGTGAGAAATCATAGGAATTTTGTTGATTTCTTTAAGATACATAGCAAGAATGTTTTCGTCGTGTGTCATGGCATAATCTCCTTATACACTAAATAAATAGCAAGTATCGTGCCAAGTGAAATCGTCAAGAAAAAAATGTTGAAAAAAGTGAGAAAAAGATGAAATATTAGGGGGAAACAGCCTTAAAAAGTCGGCAAGCATAGCTTGCCTCTGAGCCATTCTTTCGATGAACCTAAAACGACCCATTCGGCTCGTTTTTTAACGGTTCTTCGATTATAGGCATGCGTCATTTTGACACAGTGGGACGAAAAAATCTCTTTTTTGTGTTATTTTGACGCATAAGATCCCCGGATCAAGCCCGAGGATGACACAACAGTAGAAATTGCATCATTTCGTGCCTGTTCCATAATTTCCATGTCTCGCGAAAGGTCCGCAATCTGAAAGCCAAGTTCGCCGGCCTGAACAGTGCCGTTGAGCTCTCCGGGGCCGCGGGTTTTAAGATCCTGCTCGGCAATGTAGAAACCATCTGTAGACTGGCGCAGGGCCTTCATGCGTTCAATACCGGTTTCGGTAATGTCTTTGCTGTAAATAAGGAAACAGAAGGACTGGGCATCTCCTCGTCCTACGCGGCCTCTCAGCTGATGCAGCTGTGCCATTCCAAAGCGGTCTGCACCTTCTATTACCATACAGGTGGCATTAGGAACATCAACTCCAACTTCAATTACTGTGGTTGCGGCCAGCACCTGAATTGAGCCGTCCCTGAAGGCATGCAGAATGTTAACCTGTTCTTCTTCCTCTATTTTGCTGTGAACAAGGGCGCATTTGTACTGAGGGTAAATATGGTCGCGCAGGTGGGCGAAAATGCGTTCTGCAGATTTGATATTTTCATCACTGTCTATTGCGGGATAAACAAAGTAAGCCTGATGGCCTTTTGCCAGCTCTTTACGGACAGCCTCATAAGCATTTATTTCATTGCCTTCTTTTACAAGATAAGTTGTAATTGGTTTGCGACCGGCCGGCATAGTATGAATGGAAGATATATCCAGGTCACCGAAAACAGTGAGGGCCAGGCTCTGTGGAATTGGCGTTGCGCTCATCATCAAAAGGTTGGGCTCAAAGGTAAAGTTACCGACGGTCTGTCGTCCTTTTTCAATAATAGCCTGACGCTGCAAAACACCAAAGCGGTGCTGCTCATCAATTACGGCAAGCTCCATGTCCTTGTATTCTACATTGTTTGAAAAAAGCGCGTGAGTTCCAACTACAATATCAATTTCGCCTTCCTTAAGGGCTCGCAGCAACTGATTCCGGCCCTTGGCGCGGAGATTTCCGGTTAGAAAGGCTGTGCGTACACCAAGGGGAGCCAGCAGGCGGGCAGTAGTTTCTGCATGCTGGCGGGCAAGAATTTCTGTAGGAGCCATAAAGGCGCACTGTCCTTTCCAGCTGATTATTCTCAGACAGACAAAAAGCGAAACAAGAGTTTTTCCGGAACCAACGTCGCCCTGCAGCAGGCGGGCCATTGTAAAGGTTGGTGTGGTTGGAGGCGGCATGCCGCGGTCCAGCTGATTTAAGACGCGTTCGCGTTCTGTGTAGCTGCGGTCTATTTCCTCATCCATTTCGTAGATTACCTTGCGCTGGTCGTCGGTGAGCGGGAAGGGCAGAGAATTAAAAAAGTCCAGCTGCAGGGGGGAGAGGGAGTTGATGAAGGCAGAGATATCTGTAGCCCCGGTGGTTGAGTAGGCCGAAGGCCGTATCGAAACCACATTATTTTCAAGGCTCGTATGGCCCTTTCTCTTATAAGCACGTTCAGCAATAATTTTCTGAAATTGAAAAAGCTCCTCGTAAACCAGGCTTCTGCGGGCGGCCGCCACCTGGGACAGTTCTGAAGGCCGGTGAATAAGGCGGATGGCATCCTGTTTAGAAAGGAGTCCACGCTCTTTGATTAGTTCAGCAGGAAGCTCGTCTTCTATTCCCAGGGCGTATTGAGAGAGCGCCTGTGAGACGGCTTTGCTTACTGCCTTCTGGGTAAGACCTTCTGTGAGCGGGTAAATTGGAATTATGCCGCTTTCCTTTGGCGGGATGGAAGTGAGGTTGACGGTGGTTTCGAGAGCCTCAACCACCGTATCGTGCTTTATAGTCTCAAAAGCTGTGCTCTGTAATTTTCCGTATTTTACTTCAAATTTTCCGGTAACCGTAATTACGGTGCCGGGGACAAGACTTTTTTCAAGAAAGGCCCGGTTAAAGCAGATGAGTTCTGCTGTACCGCTTCCGTCGTTTACAATGATTTTTAAGGTCTTCATGCGGCCGTAGCCGAACCACTCGTGAGAGATAACCCGTGCTACTGTGTGTACTTTGCCGTAATTTAAAGCCTGTTCCCGGAAGCATACTTTTCTGGTTCTGTCTTCATAATCACGTGGATAATACTGGAGTAAATCTCCCACAGTGAAGACATTAACTTTTGCCAGAGCTTTTGTAAGCTGAGGTCCGATTCCAGAAATTGAAGAAACCGGAGTTTTTATATCAGAAACCTTCAAGGCCTGCCCCTTATTATCAGCTTAAAAAGGCATATTGTAACAGAGGGTTGCAAGGATTGTAATTAAAAAATGTCCCGCAATCAGAATAATAAGCATTGCTATCCAGGAAATCAAAAGAGAACGCTGATAGCTCATGCTGCTTTTTGTAAAGGTTCCCGCAACCTTATAGGTGATTTTATTGAGAAGCATATCTATCTGATTCCAGCCTGAGTCATAAGAGGTTCTTCCCTTGTTAATAAGAAGAACAATCCAGCGGATAAAAATCAAAAGGGTAAAGATTCCGATAATTGATGAGGCTATTCCCCACAGTGAATTCAAAATGGTTCCAAGTATTCCACCAAAAAAGATTCTGCCGGTGTGCTGAATTCCTCCAAGTATTGCGGAAGCAAGTGAAAGAATTCCCAGGGAAACAATCGGAGAAAAATCAATATTGCCTATGCGGAGAAAACTCATTTTTCTGAAGAGCCCCATATATGGTTCACAGATTGCCGTCATAAAGTGACCAAATTTTGTAAACCTTGCGCCAGGAAACCAGGACATAAGAATATAAATAAAGCATAAAAGTGTATAAAGCGAAATTGCACCTGCTAAAATCGAAAGAATTGTTTGAATCATAGTGTTAATACCTCCTGAAAAAGTCTGAAAAAGTCGGCTCGCATAGTCTCGCCTCTGAGCCGTTCTTTCGATGAACCTAAAACGACCCGCTGTCGCAGCTCGTTTTTTAACGGTTCTTCGATTGTAGGCTATTCCGTCCAGACCTCGCGTACGAAGTTGATCTCTTTCAGTGCCTTCAGAGTTGTTTCGTCGGCAGTTACGGAAATCTGGTCATTTGCCTTTACGACATAAGGATTATTTCCTGTGTCTATATGAAAATATACTGAACATTTACCCATTTTATCAAATAAAAAATCTCTTAATTGTGTAAGTGCAATTTCCGAGTTAAAATTTGTATCCAGCTTTATATGAACTGACTGTGCGGCGTGAGTTTCCATCTGTTCAACATCTTCAATAGTATCAACAATCAGAGACGGAGTGTCGCGGCTGCCATCAACCTTTCCCCGGAATGCATAAACACTGCCATCTTCAAGCTGGCCCCGCATAGTTTCCCAGGTTTTAGGGAAGAAGGTTAAGTCAATTTCCCCATCCATATCATTAAGCTTGGCAAAGGCCATCTGGGCACCCTTCTTTGTGGTAATCTGATGGATTCCGCTGAGCATTCCAAGGGCAACGTAAGATTTTCCTGAATCGCGCATCTGCCAGGGCTTCATACCGCTTGCTTCGAGAGCTGCCTTTTCTGCCTTGCTTTCTTCTGCAATGCGGTTGATATTTCCGGCTCTTACTGTAACGGCTCTTTCTATCGCTTTTCTGTAGGAATCAAGAGGGTGTCCGCTTACATAACAGCCGATACACTCTTTTTCCATATTGAGAAGCTCCATCTGCGGAATATCCGGTATTTTTTTGAACTGGAAATCTGCAAAATTCTTTTCTTCCTCTGCCAGGTCGCCGAATAAATCTCCCTGTCCCTTTTTCTGGTCTTCAAGATAATCAGAAACATAATCCAGGGCTGCTTCCATGTTTGCAAGAAGGGTCGGGCGGTTAAGAGTTGAGCCGTCCTTTTCCTTAAGATGATCAAAGGCTCCCGTTTTTATGAGAACTTCTATTGCCTTTTTATTTACAAAGGTCTTTTCGCGACCATCTTCATCTTTTTCAACTACTGCGCAGACCCGCTTTATAAAGTCCATAAAGTTTTTATAAGGACCGTTCTTTTCGCGTTCGTTTACAATTACCTGAGCAGCGGCTTCACCCATTCCCTTAATACCCTTAAGACCAAATACAATGCGTCCGTCTACAACATCGAAAATAACATCTGAGCGGTTTACATCCGGGGCATCTACCGGGACTCCCATTTTACGGGCCTCTTCAATGTAGAAAGGAAGACCGTCTGTAGAGGTGATTTCGTTTGTGAGGTTTGCTGCCATAAATTCGGCAGGGTAGTGGGCCTTGAGCCAGCCTGTACGGTAAGCAAGAACCGAATAAGCCGCCGCATGCGATTTGTTAAATCCGTAGCCGGCGAATGGAATCATGATTTCAAAGATTTCACCGGCGTGTTCTTCTGTGTGGCCGTTTTTTACGGCACCGGCAATGAACTCTTCCTTCTTTTTCATAAGAACGTCGAGTTTTTTCTTACCCATGGCACGGCGAAGCATATCGGCACCACCAAGAGAGAAGCCGGAAATAATCTGGGCTACCTTCATAACCTGTTCCTGGTAAACCATAATACCGTAGGTTTCTTTAAGAAGGTCTTTTAGAGCCGGGTCAGGATATTCAATTTTTTCCGGATGCCATTTTCCTTCAATGTATTTTGGAATATAAGCCAGTGGACCCGGACGGAAAAGGGCGTTCAAGGCAACAAGCTCTTCTATGCAGCGGGGTTTACATTCACGAAGAATCTTCTGCATACCAGGAGATTCAAACTGGAAAACTGCAACTGAGTCACCACGGTCAAAAAGGTCGAAAGTTGCTTCATCAGTTTCGCTTACATTTGCGGTAATGAACTCTGGAGTTCCTGCCGGACGGTGTTTATTTATGATTGCCTCTGCATAGCGGATGAGCGAGAGGGTCTTAAGTCCAAGATAGTCAAACTTTACGAGCCCGCAAGGTTCAATAATATCCATTGTGTACTGAACGCCAACTTCACCAGTTTTAGGGTCTTTAAATACCGGGGCCCAGTCTGGAAGCGGGGTCAGACCAATTACCATTCCCGATGCGTGAAGACCGGTGTTTCTCTTTACACCTTCAAGACGGAAGGCGAGATCAAAAAGCTCCTGATAGCGCGGGTCATCCTTGTAAGGAATGAGCTGGCCGCCATCAGGCATTTTTTCTGTAGGCTCAGTAAAGGCATCCTTGAGCTTTGCCTTAGGGTTATCCGGAATGCACTTTTTGAGCATGTTTACTTCTGCTAGCGGGATTCCAAGAATACGGCCAACATCGGCAATACAGTTTTTAGGTTTAAGAGTACCAAAGGTAACAATGTGTCCTACGTTGGCATCACCGTAAAGGTCGCGGGTATGCTGGATGATATCCTGGCGATAGTCGAAGTCCATATCAACGTCGAAATCCGGCATGGATACACGTTCTGGGTTTAA
This sequence comes from uncultured Treponema sp., assembly GCA_946537975.1. GTDB lineage: Bacteria > Spirochaetota > Spirochaetia > Treponematales > Treponemataceae > Treponema_D. The sequence goes on from CAMNGG010000223.1 coordinate 6,391, forward strand.
GAAGCGCTCAAAAATCAAACCATATCTGAACGGGTCGATATCTGTAATGGTCATGGCATAGGCTACAAGCGAACCCGCACCTGAACCTCGTCCCGGTCCAATCGGAATATATGGTTTTGGCCTTTTGTTTACATTATCATAAGTTGATTTAGACCAGTTAATGAATTCCCATACGATAAGGAAGTAGCCGGAAAAGCCCATTGTAAAAATAGTGTTCATTTCGTAGTCGGCACGCTCGCGGATTTCCGGAGTGATTTCCTTGTAGCGCTTTTTGAGTCCTTCTTCTACAAGATATTTTACATAGTCATTCTGGTCGCTCTGATAGTCGTCGCCATGGGTACGGAATTCTGCAGGAAGTTCAAAGCGTGGCAGACATTCCTTAAGCTCCGGTGTACTGTACTGCTTGATTGTAAGATTACACATATTGGCAATCTTAATTGTGTTGTCGTAGGCTTCCGGACACTGAGGGAAGAGGGCACGCATCTCCTGCTCTGTCTTAAAATACCAGTTATCAAGGTCCATATCGCCGCCCATCTTTGCGTGCTTTTCGTGAAGAAGATTTTTAAAGCCGATACAGCGCAATGCATCCTGGGCGATGGCATCTTCTTTTTCTACATAGTGAATATCATTTGTAACAACGAGCGGAATATCCAGCTTGTGAGCCAGGGCAATAAGTTTTTCCGCAACAATTTTCTGCTCAGGAATTCCGTGATCCTGGAGCTCAATATAATAATGGTCCGGGCCAAAAAGATTTTTATACTTAAGGGCAAGCTCTTCTGCTTCCTTGTCCATGCCGGCAAGCAGCATCTGTGGAAGCTCTCCCTGAATACAGGCAGAACAGCAGATAATTCCTTCGTGGTACTGTTCAAGCAGTTCAAAGTCTATACGAGGCTTACCATAATAAAGGGCGTTTTCATCGCAGAAGGCGCGGCTGGAAAGCCAGCACATATTTTCATAGCCCTTCTGATTTTCACAAAGCAGAATGAGGTGAAAGTAGTGGGCATGGCGGTCGCCTTCTTCGCCTTTGTGGCTGTAGGGAACATCATTTTTTTCGTAGTGTGAACCATAGGCAACATAAAACTCTTCGCCTACAATAGGATTGATTCCGTTTACATGACAGAGCTTTTCAAAGTTCAGGGCACCAAACATGTTGCCGTGGTCGGTGAGGGCAAGAGCCGGCATGTTAAGAGCCTTTGCCTTTGCGACAAGCTTATCCAGAGTGGCACAGGAATCCAAAAGAGAATAGTCTGAGTGTACGTGAAGATGTACAAAGTTTGCTACAGGCGTGCCTTCTGGAGCCGCCGGAAATTCGTGGTAATCTGCCATTTTTTTTAATGTCCCCCGGAAGTTAAATTATAACATAAAAGACAAAAAAAAACACGGCAAAGAGCCGTGTTTGTAAGAAAATGGCAATCTATTACTTTAACTTGAAAGTACTCAGGTCTTTCATGAGCCCCTGAAGGTTTTCCTGAGTGCTGTTTGTAGAAGCGGTTGTAACAGTAATTGCATCAGAAATCTGCTGAGAGAAGTCATTAATCTGGTTCATGTTATCAGCAATAACTGTTGTAATTTCAGACAGGTTCTTCATTTCTTTAAGAATCTGTTCACCACCAACAAGCATTTCTGCAGAACCATTCTTTACTTCAGAAGTAGAATCGCTGATTGCATGCATTGCTTCGAGAACCTGCTGGTTACCAGAATTCTGCTCTTCCATTGCATTTGCAATAACAGTTTCCTGCTCGCGAACTTTTCTTGAAAGCTCGTAAATATTTTCGAAGGCTGTCTGAACCTGGTTGATATCTGTTGAAATACCGCCGATTGCTTCTGAAAGAGAACGGAGGTTTTCATCGATTGCCTTACTCTGGTCACCGGACTGTTCAGCCAGTTTACGGATTTCTTCCGCAACTACAGCAAAGCCCTTTCCGGCTTCACCCGCATGGGCAGACTCAATTGCGGCGTTCATGGCAAGAAGGTTTGTACGGCTTGCAATATTCTGAATCATGCTTGAAGCCTGTAAAATGCCTTCAGACTGCTGAAGAACACTTTCTGCAGTTTTAACGGCAGTCTTAACCTGCTGCTGACCTTTGTCTGCTGCGGAAGTAAGGGCATTTACAGCCTGATTATTCTTTTGGAGAATCTGAGTAACGCTGGCAATATTTGCAACCATTTCTTCTACTGCGGCAGAAGACTGAGTTACGCCGGCAGCCTGAGCTTCGATAGAGTTGTTCAGGGCGCGGATATTACCCATAATCTGTTCAATAGCTGAATTTGATTCTTCAACACCAGCAGACTGATTTTCAATTTCCTGCTTAATGCTTGAAATAGATTCAACAATGCTGGCAACATTATCCTTTGTAAGATCCATGTTGTGGACAAGGTCATCAGACTGATTAGAGGTCTTCTTTGTAGAAGAATCAATTTGAGAAAGAATTTCAGCAGCAGACTGTTTAAAGGTATTTATACCCTGAAGAATAATACCGAGTTCACTGCGGTTTGTAGGAAGCTTATCTTCTACTGTATAATCTTTTTCAGAAAGTGCAGTTGTAATTGCTGAAATCTGCCGCAGACACTGCTTGATATCATCTGTAAGAAGGAAGGATGCAACAGCAAAATAAATAAGACAGTACAATACAATAGGCATAAGACGTTCATAAAGAGCTATTGGACCGTCATCAAGGTTTTTAGGATTAAGAGTTACAAGAACCAGGAAAAGACAACCTAAAAGAGCGAAGGTCAGTGTAAGAACGTTTCTCTGAATGATATTTAAGGTCATGCCCTTTTTGTCAAAGGGTATAGAAGAAAGATGAGATTCAATAACTCGAATCTGCAGGATATAGAATAAAAGGCCTACATCCAGAAGACTTCCTTCAAGCATCGCAACAATAAAGATTGTTGGTTTCATTCCACCGAATCCGGCAAGAATATCTTCAGACTTGGTTAGCGCTCCAAGAATAATAAATGAAAGTACTAACATTGAAATAAGTGGAGCGGCAATGTTTCCTGTAGCAAGCAGCTTAAGTCTTGCGTTAAGCTTTTCGGCTCCTTCAGGAGTACCGTCATAGCTTTTTATAACCTTTCGTTCAATAAATACCATAACAGCAGCAATTATAAGAACAATTATTACAGAAAGGTTAACCAGAGGATTAGAAAAGATAACTCCCATTTCCGTAGCTGTAAAAAGTCCGGTGATAAGGGACAATGGTGTCATTACCGCGAAGCTAGCTGCGTAAACAAGAAATAGAAAAAGATAACCATACCATGGGATATATATACCATTAGCATAAGTTTTTTTAGAATTCATAAAGTCTCCTGCAAAAATCAAGAATTTTATACACTTTATTAATACATCTTAATATTATAGGACAGGAATAGAAAAATTGGAAGTTTTTTTTATTTAACGTTAACGCGAGAATTTATAACTTGCGGATGGCTTATGAGAGTGATAGAATCAAAAAATAATACATGAAGCACAGAAAATCCTTTTCAAGGCTGACAAAGCAATGTACGAGTATCTATTGAGCCATCTCCTCAAAATCATTATAATCAATCATTATTTTCTATAATATGAGGAGTCTTTTATGGCAGACAAAGAAGTTCGT
>CAMNGG010000224.1 GCA_946537975.1 uncultured Treponema sp.
CCGAGAGGAGACTTGAACTCCTATGACCGTAAGGACACTTGGACCTGAACCAAGCGCGTCTACCAATTCCGCCACCCGGGCTAAAAATGTTAAATTATAATAATAAAAATAAGTATCTTAGTCAATATAACAAAAAAAAGGCACACGGATTCGAAATGCCTAACGGCATTTCATTTTAAAGGAATTACGTTAGTAATTCCGAATCCGTGTGATATTTTATAAACAAGAGTACAACCCAATTACAAGTACTAAGAGAATCAGAATGGAAACTAAATAAACCCAAAATGGTAAACTTGATTCAACATAACCACTTGTGCCACTTCTAGATTTATTTCTTCCAAGCCCAAGCAGGCTTCTGCTGCCATATCTGTTTTTAGAAGAAGCTCTGTTATTTCCTAGACCAGGTCTGTAACTTCCGTGACCAAAACCATCATCAGGATTAACCGCATAACCGCAGGTAGGGCAGCCATTCTTAAAATCTTCGTTACTTCCAATTCTTCCGCATTGAGGACATCGAACCGAAGCAAAAAATTTTCCACAGGTTGGACAGGTTCTTGAATTTCTAGGTACCTCAGAGCCACAGCTTTCACAAAAAAATTTTGCTTCTTTAGACTTTTTCTTTTTCATAATGAATTTACCTTCAGACAGGCGATTCCATCTTCTACAGTCTCAACTTTTGCGGAATAGGAATTTACACAATCACCATCATAAATACTCACATATTTATAATAACTACCGTTAGTTAGATTGGCTTCTATCTCAATAAGCTTATCTTCTTCATAATACTTACCTGTATAGAACTTAAATGGACCACAGGCTTCATTAAGGACTAATTCAACACTTTTATATAAGCTTTCATTTATAAACTCAAACTGCAAAACTCCAAGCTCATCTGCTTTTTTTTCATCTTCTTCTGAAAGAGGGCTGGTTTCATATAAATAGACTTTTACATTATTCCCTCCGATTCCGCTCTGTACAAAGCCCGCAAGAGTTTTCCAGTGACGCGGATATTCTCCTGCACTCAAAACAATAATATCCGGCTGAATCTCTTCAATGTTATCAAGAGCTTTAATAATCCATCTGTAATGGATAATATCAAAGCCTTTTTCCTTTAAAAGAGGTGTAACATAATCATTTATTTCTGTTCTGTCCGAAATAACAAGTGCTTTCATTTATGCAGCCAGACCTTTATTGTTTTATTCAGTTCCAAGATTAACTACAGTGTAATCGTAAATCTTCCAGATTCCTTCACGCTGCCATACTTTATAAGTGTAACGCTTTTTCTCACTGAAGTTTGGATACTTAAACCATTCTATAACAGTAACACTTCCTTCTGTTGGAGAATAAGTTGTTTTTTCAATCTGGAAGCTTTCAGGCACCGCAACAATATCATTTTCAATACGAGACTGCATAAGGTCACCCTTGAAGGACTGAACCATTCTGGCTCGTTCCTCTGCAGAAACTGAAATATATTTTTTCTTAAGCGAAGGATTTCTCTGAATTAAAGACTCAACATCCATATAAAGGAAGTACTGATCCCAGAGAGATTTCTGCCTTGCGATAATTGTCTGTTCAACAACCTTATCCGGAGAAATATCCAATGGCTTAAGAAGCTCAACTGTTTCATTCTTTACTGCAACAAAATTTGATGAAGCTGCAGATGGAGAAGGGCGAACTTCAAGAGTAAGACGGTTAGATTTCAAAGTCAGATATTTTGATTTATATAATTCCGGATAAAATAAAAGTTCAAGATAATAAACTGAAGGTTCTTCAATTTTCAAAAAGCTTTTTACATTTTCTACGAAGGAATATTCTTCACCCTGTTCAAGAGCAATTTCCCTGAAATATACAGTCTGATTTGTAGTACGCTTTTCAATGATATTTGAAGTCTGTTCAAGTCTGCTGTTCTTTACAGTATAAGCATTAAAATCCATACTAAATGAACGATCATCGGCCAGCTTAAATCTCAGAGTTTCAGAACCATTATTTTTGATTGTAATGTGTACAAAAACCGGAGCCTCATCCGCATTTCCCGGATAGTAAATAGTTCTGTTATAATACTTTATTGAAACAGATGCATTGCTGTAATCAACAACTTTTTCCTCAGCGAACATTGCCATCTGTCCAAAAACAAAAAGAACTGATATAATTGAAAGCAGTTTACGAATTTTCACCGTATTCTCCATTAAAAAGATTTTTTCTTTTACTATATTAATATCGGTATTTTAAAATGAAATCATTAACTTCTATAGACGAAATATTACATAATCACAAGGAAATACGCGAAAGCTCGGCTGCCTTCTTTGCAGAAAACTCTTCTTTTCCCTTAAATATTGAAGGACTTCACGGAAGTCTTTTCACCTATTTTACAGCAGAAATCTGCCGTTCTAATCACATAAAAGCCCTGCAGTCAGCCCAGTATTCTGCCACAAGTAAAAGCAGCCCGCAGTACAAAGTCTTTTCCTCAGATCTTATTATAATAGTGCCTACAGAAGCTGATGCTAATAATATCCGGGAAGATTTTGCCGCCATTTTTGAAGAAGCAGAGGTCTACATTTTTCCGGACTGGGGAACGGTTCCTTACAGACCAGCCTCACGGGGCTCAGTAACTTTCGGCAAAAGGGCAGGTGTACTTTCAAAGCTTCTTTCAAAAAAAGAAACAATAACCTTTAATGATAAGCCACGTGTATTTATTTTTACTCAGCGAGCCTTTATGTCGCCAATGCCCGAACCGGCTTATCTAAAAAAACTTTCCTTTACACTGAATAAAGGCGACAAACTTGACACTACAACAATTGCCCAGAAGCTCAGCAGCATGGGCTACACCCGGGTACCAAAAGTAAATGTAAGAGGAGAATTCAGTCTCCGCGGCGAAGTTCTGGACATCTTTTTACCCTGTGATGAACATGCGACTCGTGTTATTTTTGATTTTGATGAAATTGAATCCTTTAAATTATTTGAAACTGACAGCCAGACGACAATCGGTTCCAGACAGAATGTCCTTATTTATCCGACAAAAGAAGTTCTTTGGACAGAAGAACTGATAGAAAAAGTAAGGACAAAAATATCAGAATATCAGGAAACAGCCATAAAAGAGGATAATGCGGGTAATTCAGAAAACGCAGATTTTTCCATCCATCTTCCGTTTACAGAAACTGCTCAAAAATATCTTGAAAACCTGCTTACAGGGCTTTCTGCCAGCGGAGAAGCAGAGGGAGAAGAGTTTTTATATCAACTTATAAGCGATAAAGCTCACAGCCTGCTTGAATATATAAATGATAAAACCTTCGTTCTTTTTTATAATTATGACAAGCAGGAAAACGCCCGTCTTACCATAAATCGTGAGTATAACAAGCTTTACCGCACCTCAAGAGAAGAATATCCGGTTTTACCACCTGATATGGTGCTATATGATTACGAAAAACTATTAGAAAACATCTCAAAGTGTATACTATTTAGGACACTCCAAAAACAGGAAGACAAGGATTCTGTCTACCATTATCAGATAGGAGCTGAACCAGCCCGCAGTTTTTTCGGAAATATCAACTTTATGAAGGAGGAACTTTCAGAGCTTCAGAATGCGGGCTGGAATATATTCATTTTTACAGATAATGAAAACCAGCAGCTTCGTATCCATGAAATTTTTAAGGATTATACAGATATTGATGATGATGGTAGTGTACATCCTGTAATCCTACTGCCAAAAGCCATATCAGCAGGCTTCCGTCTTCCTGAGGCAAAGCTTCTTGTAATTCAGGAAAATGAGATTTTCGGCCGCCGTCAGTACGTTCCAAAATCAGTTAATAAGGCAAAATCAAAAGCCATAGACACCTTTGTAGAACTTAATCCGGGAGATTATGTTGTACATGTAAACTGGGGAATAGGGCTCTTTCACGGAATTGAACGCGTAAAAGCCATGGGCAATGAACGCGACTATATTAAACTGGAATATGCCGATAGTGAAATTGCCTTTGTTCCGATTGAACAGGTAAACCTTGTTCAGCGTTATATTGGAAATGAAGGAGATAAGCCACGCTTAGACAGAATCGGCAGTAAATCCTGGGAAAGCCGAAAGAATAAAGTACGTCAGGCTGTAGAAGATCTTGCCCAGAAGCTTATTGATTTGTATTCGCGTCGTCAGGCTTCTGTAGGCTTTGCTTTCCCAAAAGAAACCGAATGGCAGGCCGCTTTTGAGGCCGCTTTCCCTTATGAAGATACCCCGGATCAGATTACCGTTACTGAAGAAATTAAAGCTGATATGGAAAAGCCGGTTCCGATGGATCGCCTTATCTGCGGTGACGTAGGCTATGGAAAAACCGAAATTGCAATGAGAGCGGCCTTTAAGGCAGTTATGGGCGGTAAACAGGTTGCCTTTCTTGCACCAACTACAATCCTTGCCGAACAGCATTATGAAACCTGCAAGAACCGTTTTAAGAACTTCCCGGTAAAGATTGAACGTCTTTCACGCTTTGTAGCTCCAGGCGAACAGAAAAAGATTCTGGCTCGGGTGGCTAGTGGCGAAGTTGATATTCTCATTGGAACTCACAGAATCATACAAAAGGACGTTGTTTTCAAAAAGCTGGGCCTTATGATTATTGATGAAGAGCAGCGCTTTGGCGTAAAGGACAAGGAAAAGCTCAAGGTAATGAAAAACAACATCGACTGTCTTACCATGTCTGCAACCCCGATTCCGCGAACCCTTCATATGAGCCTCCTGAAAATCCGCGATATGAGCCTTTTAACAACTCCGCCTCAGAACCGTCAGGCCATAGAGACTGTTGTAGATGAGTTTACCGATGAACGTGTAGCTCAGGCAATCAGACGGGAAATAGAGCGGGGCGGGCAGGTTTTCTATCTGCATAACAGGGTAGAGTCCTTACAGGAAATTCAGCGCAAAATAGAAACTCTGGTACCGGAAGTTTTAGTTGATGTAGCCCATGGACAGATGACATCTACACAGCTGGAAGAGATTTTCCATCGCTTTAAGATGGGCGGCTTCCACGTGCTGATTGCAACAACAATCATTGAAAACGGAATTGATATTCCAAACGTAAATACAATTATTATTGACCGCGCAGATATGTACGGAGTTTCTCAGCTTTACCAGCTGCGAGGCCGCGTTGGTCGAAGTGACCGCCAGGCTTACGCATATCTGCTTTATCCGGAAAATAAAGCGCTTTCCGAGGTCGCTATGAAACGTCTTCAGGTAATAAGCGACTTTACCGAGCTTGGAAGCGGCTTCAAAATCGCCATGAAGGATATGGAAATCCGTGGAGCCGGAAACCTCTTAGGCCGAGACCAGAGCGGTGATGTTTACTCAGTCGGCTTTGATATGTACGTACGACTTTTGAATGAGGCCGTAAACCGCTTAGCACTCCAGAAGGACTACAAGGAAGAATCCGAAGTTCTTATGGAAATGGAGTACACAGGCTTTATTCCAGACAGCTATATCATCAATCCGCAGATTAAAATGGAAATCTATAAGAAGATTGCAGCCGTTACAGACGATGCAGAATTCGATGCAGTCCTTGCTGAGCTTGCAGACCGCTTTGGACCGATTCCGGAAGAAGTTTCAAGCTTACTGGCTCTGGCCGAAATCCGCATTATCTGCCGCAAACTCTCAATAAAATCAATCAAGGAGCGCCAGGGCGAAGTGGCGGTTGAGTTCAACCAGGTTTCAAATATCTCTATTGATAAAATCCTTAAACTCATTAAAGATAATCCTAACTCTGTACGATTAAATCAAAAGCTGCCAAACGTAATTTTCATCAAGCTTGGAAAAATCGGACTTAAAGAAAAATCCGAGTTCATCCGTGAAAAGCTCAGCCAGCTGGCATAAAATAGATTGCTTTCAGACCAAAACACCGCCTCCAGCGCTTTACATTACTTACTATAATGTATATTCTGTCTACTCTTAATGCTATTTTATTATACCTTTATATTAAATTTATTCCCCCTCTGCTTTACTTCAGGTTTGCCTTGCGATAATTTACATTCATTACAAGACCTATACAGGTCATGGCAGTTAGCAGCGAAGAACCACCGTAAGAAAGGAACTGTAGTGGAATACCTGTAATCGGCATTATACCCATTACCATACCGACATTAATAAAAAAGTGGAAAGAGAACATTCCGAATATTCCGGCACAGATATAGGAACCGTAACGGTTTACGCATTTACGTATTATATAAAGTATTTTTAAGAGAATTATAAGATAAAGTGTAAAAACAAGCATACCGCCTAAAAAGCCGAACTCTTCGGAAAGAATACTGAAAATAAAGTCTGTACTCTGCTGCGGAAGGAATCGATAATGACTCTGGGTTCCCATCAGATAGCCTTGACCAATTACACCACCGGCACCAATCGCAACCTTTGACTGAATGATATTCCATCCGGCACCCAGAGGATCTTTATTCGGATTCATAAAGATAATAAGACGCTTAATCTGATAATCTTTAAGAACTTTACCCAGAATAAGTGAGAAAATCAAAGCAAGGCCGATAATCGAAGTAAAATAGATAATCCAGTGAATATAACGCGGCCCATGCAGATATCGGCGAATTACCCAGCCCAAAAGCGTAATTACAAGGAAAGCAAAAATCAAAATCAAGCGCAGACGCATATTAGTTAAAATTGATATAACTGCAAGGGGAGTCGCAGCAATTTCTGCATTCCACACAGGAAGAATTGCAAAGAAAATTGTAAAAACACCGAAGAGGAATACATAGCCTATATAACGCAGAGGAACTCCGGCTATAAAACACATAATAAAGTAAATAGGAAGATAAACTGAAGCTGTTCCTAAGTCAGGCTGCAGTAAAATTAAGCCCATTGGAAGCAGTAAAACTCCGGTAGCAAGAAAGAAACGTCGTAATTGATCTCCGTTAGCCGTATCATCAAGTACTCGTGCAAGATATAGAATATAAAAGACTTTTCCGAACTCAGAAGGTTGAATTCCGAATTCACCTATACCAATCCAGCTTTTTGCACCATTTACATAACGACCAAAAATACGGGTATAAATTAAAAGCAGAAGCAGAAAAATAAAACCATAAATAGACAAAGATTCTGTTCTTCTGTAATCATAAACTGTAACGGCAATCATAATTATAAAGCCAATTGATGCCCAGATTATCTGCTTTATATATTCATTTGTAACACGTAAACCTTCAGAGTTTATACTGGAAGAATAAATAAACATTACCCCGAGAGAAACCAGAGTGAGAACAACCAGAATCAGAAGATAATCGAACATTGAAAAGAATTTATTCTTCATACTCCCCTCTCCTATTCCTGCCTTCCGCGGTTCTGTGTAAGATATGAGAAACCGAGAGCCTTTGTAGCTTCTTCACAGGTCTGGTTTGCAAATATTCCCTGAATAATAATATTGGTACAGTAAGGAGCCCACCATTCCCATTTATTGCAGGCTTCTACGATTGTTGCGACGCAGACACGGTCTTCAGGAGGAGCATCATAAGGTGCATAAGCAACCAGCCAGGAGTGCCAGCTCTGATCATCTTTTCTATTGACATTAGAATAGGGTTCAACTTCGGCTGTACCAGTTTTACAGGCAATCTGTACAATCTTATTATGCATTGGATACTGAGGTGTACCGTCTGTAACTGTATAACGCATTGCTTCCTGAATCTGCTTCCATACATCCTTATCAATTGTAGATTCTGTAAGCACCTGTGGCTTTACTTCTTCTATTATATCACCGGTTACCGGATCCCGAACTTCTTTAAGAAGATGAGGCTTGTAAATTACTCCCTCGTTTGAAACCATCGCAACCATATTTGCAAGTTGCAGAGGTGTTGCTTCCATATAGCCCTGACCAATTGAGCAGGACATTGTATCACCACCAAGCCATTTTTCATGATATTTCTTTTCCTTCCATTCTGCGGTAGGAACAAGACCTGCAACCTGGCTTGGTAAATCAATCTGAGCACTCTTACCAAAACCAAACTCGCGTGCATAAGAAGCAATTTTTTCGATACCAAGATAATCTCGGCCGACAGTCCAGTAGTAAACATCGCAGGATTGTGCCATTGCATTCTTAAGATCAAGCCAGCCATGTCCAGGTTCATGCACGTGACAATGGAAACGGCGTCCACCATAAACCATTACACCCTTACATTCAATTTTTTTACTGGCAGGAAAAGCATTTTCCTGAAGCATTGCGGCAGACATAATGATTTTGAAGGTAGAAGCCGGAGGATAGGATACCTGAACGGCACGATTCAAAAGAGGTTTAGAACTGTCATTTACAAGCTTAGCATATTCAACACCGGCATCATCCGAGCTGAAAATGTTGGAATCATAATATGGATAAGAAACCATGGCGAGTACTTCGCCGGTAGCAGGCTTTAAAACAACGGAAGCCCCTACTCTGTTTCCCAAGGCATCTTCTACAAGCTTCTGAATATCAGAATCAATTGTAAGCACAAGACTCTTTCCCATTTCAGGAGGCTCAACAATTGGAGTATCAGAAATTATTCGGCCGTGAACATCAACTGTAGACATTTCCCGGCCTTCCTTACCCTGTAAGAGCGAATCATACTGTTTTTCAATTCCTGTTTTTCCGACAATACTGGTCTTCTTATAGCCCTGGTTATAAAGAACTGTCATTTCGTCCTGATTAATATCACCAACATAACCAACTATGTGCGACAGGGAGCCGGTATGCTGATAGTTTCGAATCGGTTTTGAAACCCAGGAAACACCAGGAAGGTCTATAATATTTTCCGCAATATTTGAGATTACAGTGAAAGGAACGTTAGATTTTACCTGAACCGTAGAATAAGAACGGCGCATATTTTTTGGAATCTTTTTATCAATATCAGTTTTACTGATTCCAAGATATTGAGCCAGCTTTAGAATTACAGTATCGTAGCGGTCTTTGGGAATTTCGCCCGGAGTAACTTCGACAGCAAAAGAATCTGTATTGATTACGATAGGCAGTAATGCATTACGGTCAAAAATTTCACCGCGCTGGGCAGAAATTACAGTTATCTGACTGGATATTCGCTGTGACTGTGAACGGTAATGTTCTCCCTGTACAATCTGCATTGAAAAAAGTCGGTATGCATAAATTATAAAAAGCAGAATCAGTATTATGAGTAAAATAAAGATTTTTGCACCTTTGGACAGTCTGTCTTCGGAATTAATCATTGTCTATACTATCCTTCACAGACCTTACGGCAAGAGATTTTCTGAAGAAACTTAAAAACTTAAATACAAATGGAGCAAGGAGAACATTTTCTATAAACTCAAATAAAAAGTCATAAGAAATAATACCGGCAATATAAATGTGAACATTCGGAAAAAGCAGGCCCAGAAGCTCAACCATAAGAGTTTTTGTTATAGTTGCTATACCGACACAAAGCATTGGAAGTATAAAGCCGGAAATAATAACATTCTTTGCAAAAATTCCGGTAATATAGCCGATTATTGTGCGGTAAATCATATTAAAACCAAAAGGAATGCCGGTAATAAAATCAAGAAGAATACCGGAAATAAAACCGGTTGTTTCACCTGCGATTTTACCATTAAGAAGTGAAAAATAAAGAGAACAGATTAAAACCAGATCAGGCACTATGTAAATAAAGCTGATATTCGACAAAATTGAAGATTCAAGAATAACAGCACAAAGGAGAATAAACGAACTTACAAGAATTGATTTTGCCATCTGCCCTACTCCTTATCTGCCTTTCTGTCATTCAGTTCTTTTTGATTTACAACAACAACATTTTCCAGTCGTGCAAAATCTATAATCGGAATGAGTTCTATATTAAGTGAAGAGTTATAATCAAGGGTTGTAATTTTCGAAATACTACCAATGGCAATATCCCTCATATAATTATCGTTTTCACCAGATGTAACGACAATATCTCCGTAACTCAATTCATCTACAACCGATTTTCGGATATACTGCATTAAAAGCGGCTGATCCTGGCTTCCAAGACCGTTTACAAGTCCCAGATCGCGGGAGTTTTGAATGCGGGCAGAAACCATATTATTGATGTTATAAATCGGCATTATCTGACTGGTAAAGGTTCCAACCTGGACAACCTTTCCTACAAGGCCCTGGTTTCCATTCTGAAAGGCAATAACCGGCATATTTTTTCTTATTCCGTTTACACTTCCTTTATCTATTGTAAGATAGGTAAAGGCATTATCCAGGTCTCTGGCAATAATCTGAGCGGGAATATTTTTCTCATCCAATGAAACAGAAAAATCTAACTGTTCCTTAAGGCGGGCATTTTCTTTTCTGATGTCTGCGTTAGAACGCTGCATTTCCTCATAATTTTCCAGTTTTAAAACCAGATCATTATAGTCTTTTTTAAGCTTTCTTAATTCTCCGACAGCATTAAAGGTATCAGCTATTCCATTTGTAATAAAATGGACCCCCTTATCCAGGGAAGAAAAAACAGAAAAACCAATCTGCTTAAAGTTTAATACAAAACCTCCGGAATTAAAGGCAAGCAATAAGCCTCCGGCAAGCAGATAAATAACGAGAAGGAATTCTGCAAATTTAATTTTAAAAGAAAAGTTCGGCTTTCTTCGCATACCACCCACCCGGAAAAAAGCTTAAACTAGTCGTTCAGACTGTCGTAAACTGTTCGTTCAGAATATCTGTCCTTGAACAGAGCAAAGGCCTTACCGGCACCAAGAGCTACACATTCAAGTGGCTTTTCTACGAGGATAACCGGAACTCCAGTTTCCTTTGAAACAAGCTTAGGAAGCTCACGAAGCATTGAACCACCACCTGTCATTACGATACCGCGTTCAATGATATCTGAAGCAAGCTCCGGAGGAGTTTCTGAAAGTACAGATTTAATTTCTTCAACGATTTTTGTAACAGGCTCTTTGAGGGCTTCTCGTACTTCAACGCTGTCAATTTCGAGGCGGCGTGGAAGACCAGTAATGGCATCAGTTCCCTTAAGCTCCATCTTTTCGATAGTCTTTTCTGGAGCGGCATTACCAATCTGAATCTTAAGACGTTCTGCGGCAGGTTGGCCGATAATCAGGTTATGAACACTCTTTACATGCTTAACGATTGCTTCGTCGAACTTGTCGCCGCCAACACGGATTGAGTGAGTAACAACCATACCGCCAAGTGAAATTACAGATATTTCTGCAGTACCACCGCCGATATCACAAATCATATGTCCGGCTGGCTCAAAAATAGGAATATCTGCACCAATAGCTGCGGCGCGGCTTTCTTCGATTACTTCAACTTCCTTAGCACCAGCCTTCATAGCAGCTTCAATAACTGCACGGCGTTCTACATCAGTTACACAGGAAGGAATACCAATCTTCATTCTTACAGATTTGAAAAGCTGATGGCGTGGAATGATTTTTGAGATGAAGTATTTAATCATCTTTTCAGTAGAGTCGATATCGGCAATTACACCATCTGCAAGCGGACGAATAGCCATAATATTTCCAGGAGTCTTATCAAGCATTCGTTTTGCTTCTGCACCAACGGCAACAATTCTTTTTGTTCCCTTTTCAACAGCGATTACAGAAGGCTCGTCTATTACGATTCCCTTGTCACGAACATAAATCAAAGTATTACAGGTACCTAAGTCAATACCAATATCTGTTGAAAAACTATCAAAAAAACCCATCTATTTCCTCCCGGATCTCTTTTTTACAAATTAATTTTCTGACATTTTCTGCAGGGCACCAGGGTGATTAACCTGAATCTTAAGCGTCTTTCGCCACTCAGCACGAGCCTTCACCATATTACCCTGCTTCTCATATATTACACCAATTCCATAATGTGCGTCAGCAGAATTTTCATTTTTTTTCAAAACATTATTAAATTCTTCAAGCGCACCCTCATAATCCTCTTTATCTATATAGATATTTCCAAGAAGATTTTCACTTTTTAGTACTATATCTTCATTATCGCTGTTTTTAATGATTCTGAAAAGATATTGTTCAGAGGCATTAAGCTCACCCGCATTATAGTATTGCTCCGCAATTGCAAGCAAAAGTGAATCTGATTCTCTGACCAGAAGAGCTTCTGTAAAAGCGGCAATACTTTCCATTGTCATCCCAAGTGATGCATAACTTAATCCCAGATATTCTGCAATATCATCTGCCTTATAACCATTTTCTTTTGCAAGCAGAAGATATTTTACAGCCAGGTCTGCGTAATAATGAGTGGTAATTGTATTTTTTGAAAAATATGCGCGGCCCAGCATATATTGAAGCTGGGGCACAAGATCTTTATCGGCTTCATACAAAGCTACACGAATATTATTGATACATTCATCAAGATATGACTGAGCCTGCTGTGTATCTGTTTGTGCCTGGGCAAGAAAGAAACAGGCATAACTATAATAGGTTAAAGCGGTATTATTATAGGTATTATCCTGAAGAAAAAGCTTACAAAGCTCATAGACCTTCTGATAGTCATATTGGCTCCAGGCTTCCTTTATTGTTTTTATTGTAATTCTTCCGGATTGATATTTTTTGATTCCAAAAGTAGTGGCAAAGGTTATTGCAGACAAAGCTACCAGTACAACTGCAAGGCGTATTACATTACGCAGCAGATGACTTTTCTTTTTTGCGTAGCTGCTGTTTTCAATATTGTAATTAGCTTTCAATTCCCCACCACTTTTACAATACTTTTATAAAAAAAACAGATGAAACAGTAAGCCGGGTTCTGTTCTCCACCTTCCTGTATAAACAGAAAAGCAGGCATAACCATCTATCCGCACCTTAAGTTACCTTAAGGCTCCAGCGATTTACCCGCAGTATTGCTCGGAAAACATAACTGCTGCTTAATCTTGCTCCGAATGAGGTTTACAAGCCAGCTCTGTTACCAGAACTGCGGTAGTCTCTTACACTGCCTTTTCACCCTTACCTGGCCGTACGCAGGCGCAAAGTCAGGCGGTAATATTTCTGTTGCACTGTCTGTCACTTACTGGGCTATGCAGAACTACAATAAGTAAGAACTGCAGCTGCCAGCTTGTGCCCGGTTATTACCCGGCATTCTTTCCGAAGGAGCCCGGACTTTCTCTCACAGTCTTTTATTATCATTAACAAAAAACTGCGCGGTTATATTCCATCTGTATAATACAATTTTAATAAAGACGCTTACTCTTCGTCTTCGTCCTCATCTGAATCTTCATCAGAATCGTCTTCGTCGTCATCAGATTCATCTGTATCCTCTGACTCGTCATCGAAGTCATCATCATATTCAGATCTTTCTTCTTTTTCGTCTTCGTCACCGAATTCAGAATTTTCTTCATCGTATTCTTCATCGTCGAGACCAGCAAGGCTTCCGGCAGCACCAATATCAAAGTAATCTTCTGCCTGATCTTCGCTTACTTCTTCGTAGTAAAGGATACGGCTGCAGTAAGGACAGAAGTTAATGTCTTCACCTTCACGAACTTGGTTAGCAAAGTTAGCTGGAAGAATCATATGACAACCAGAACAAACACCGTTTCTTACAGATACGATACCTTCAGAATTGCGCTGAATGATTCTCTGGAACTTGAAAAGAATTTCCTGAGCCTTAAGCTCTGCATTCTCTTCGCCGGCATAAATCATGTTGATATTTTTTGTTACCTTTTCTTCTTCAGTCTTAAGCTTTGAAAGCTTCTGTTCATAAGAAGAAAGCTCTTTATTAAGTGATTCACGGCTTGAATTAAGTTCTGTTTCCTGGAATTTAATAAGCTCTTCTGAATTCTTAAGACGCTCATTGAGTTCTGCCAGGTCTTTTTCTTCGTGCTGAAGGTCTTTACGAACCTGCTCTTCAAGAAGTTTTGCTTCATTAATTTGCTTTTCAAGAGCCTCGTATTCACGGTGTGTAGTAGAGTTTGCAACTCCTTTTTCACCCTCTTCACGAGATTTTACAGCTTCCTCAAGCTGAGTCTTAAGCTGCGAAACCTTTTCCTGAGTTTCATCATAAGTAGATTTTAACTCAATAAATTCTTTTTGAGTTTTTGCAAGCAGGTCTTCCTGATTGCTGAGCTGCTTTGGAGCATCATTCTTTTTTCCTTCCAGCTCGTATTTCTGTACGAGAATCTCCTGCAAAGATTTCAGATTCTCAAAAACTTCTGTTGTTACCATTATGGTTCCTCAATAAAAAATATCTAGTTATATTATAATAATTTCTGTTAAGTTTCAATATAATCACGCAGCCCATTAGCACGGCGCGGGTGGCGGAGTCTGCGCAAAGCCTTTGCTTCAATCTGACGGATACGCTCACGGGTTACGTCAAAGTAAAGGCCAACCTCTTCGAGGGTAAGTGAATAACCGTCTTCCAGGCCAAAGCGCATCTTAAGAACCTCCTGCTCACGCGGTGGCAGAGTGTTCAAAACAGTGCGCAGCTGCTCCTGAAGTAAAGTAAAGGCAGTCTGTGTTGCCGGATTTTCAACTTCCTTATCTTCGATGAAGTCTCCAAGGATAGAATCTTCTTCCTCACCGATTGGAGTTTCAAGAGAAATAGGCTCGCGGGCAACATTCTTAACCTGCTTTACGCGGGCTAATGGCCAGCCAAGCTGCTGTGCAATCTCATCGTCGGTTGGTTCGCGGCCAAGCTTCTGCATAAGCTGACGGCTTTCGCGTACAACCTTGTTAATCTGCTCAATCATATGAACAGGGACACGGATTGTACGAGCCTGATCAGAGATAGAACGTGTAATTGCCTGACGAATCCACCAGGTAGCATATGTAGAAAACTTAAAGCCCTTGCGGTATTCAAATTTTTCTACGGCTTTAATCAAACCAATGTTTCCTTCCTGAACAAGGTCAAAGAAGTGAAGACCACGGTTTGTATATTTTTTAGCAATAGAAACTACAAGACGAAGGTTTGCGTTGATAAGGCGGTTCTTTGCCTTTTCCATCATCAGGCGACCGTACTCAATGTCTTTAGCCATTTTTAGAATCTGCTCAACGTCGTTTTCGAACTCGTATTCGAGGCGGTGAAGCTTACGTTCGATTTTCTGAATCTGAGTGTAAATCTCGCGGATTTCATCAGCACTCATATTGAGTTCCTGCTCAAGCTTTGCGGCCTGTGAGCGGATAGAGATTTTACGACCAAGACTTCGAAGCTCTGAAGGGTTTGAAATACGAAGCTCCTTCATCTTCTTTTCCTGCTTCTGATGATATTCTTCAATTTTAATTGTAGCTTCACGATATTTCTGAGTAAACTTTTCAAGCTCTTCAGTCTGAATATCTACCTTCTGAAGTTCAGGTATGATTTTCTGACGGAGTTCAACAAGCTGCGGGTTATCAAAAATTGCAGAGGACTGATCTGCTTCAAAAAGCTGTTTTTTGAGAGCCATGTACTGCTTCATTTCTGGCAGAACCGGCTTAATGTGTTCGCCGTAGAAGCTCTTGAGGCGGCGCTTATCTGCCATTTCCTCGTTGATTTCCTTACGGGTTTTGCCGGGCTCGTGGATGTCGATTCTAGTAAAGGCTTTCTGAGCAATGGCAAAGAACTCGGGAATCATAATTCCGGAATTTTTGATTACATCCTTAATGATGTTGTTGCCCTGCTCCATTGTTTTAGAAAGTTCAACTTCCTGCTCAGCAGTAAGAAGATTTTCCTTACCAATTTCACGGAGGTAAAGACGGATAGGATCGTCTACACTTGAGTCCTTATCGGAATTTACGAGACGGTTTTTAGATGCCGCAAGCTTTTTCTCTGCCTGTTCAATTTCTGCAGTTTCGTCGTCACCGCCAACTTCATCATCCTCATCATCAAGCATGATTCCGTCATCTTCTTCATCGTCGACAAGCTCATCTTCCGGTACATCATCTGCACCTATAATGTCAGTTTCGACAGGCTCTCGGTTTATGTCTTTTAATTGTTTTAAGACCGGCTCCATTAATTCATCTGAATTAACAAATTCCTGTCCAAGATATTCAATTACATCATCCCATGTAATGAACCGTTTTGATTTTGCAAACTCAACCAGTTTAGCAATGGCAGGGTTGCTCATTACCAGAGCTTCACTGCTTTTTTCGTCCATAGAAGTATTCACTACTTTTTCCCTAAGCTTTGTACTTGCTTATCAAGCTCAAATTTTTCGGCTAGAAGCGCATTTAGTTGATTCTGATCTTCTTGAGTTACTACGGTATATTCTTTGATTCTTTGCAATAATTTATTCCGCTGGGCATCGAGCTTGTTTCTTTTTATATAGTTTACCGTGTCATCTACTACGGTACTTACGTTTTCACTCTTATATACACCATCCGAAAGAGCTCCAGTAATCAACTGAATAAGCTTTTCATCATCACAATGTCCAAGTATATCCCTTATAGTAAAGATTTTCTCAACAAAGCATTCTTCCAGTACCCTGTACAACTTTCTGGCTGCCGGATTAGTAAAATCTTGTTCGGTGAGCTTAGTGCGAAGAACCTGGTATTGGTTCAAGTCGGCGGTAACAGCAATTAACCCTCTCAATTCAGCATCGAGCTTAACTTGTGTTCCTTCTTCTGTTTGATTATTATTTTGCCGGATATTCGCGCGTTCGCGGGCCTGACTACGATTATTAAAATCCCTTTTTACAGCCTCCGGTTTGAGATTAAATGCCTGACACAAGAGTTCAAGGCATGATTCTTTTTGAATATCTGACTGAAGTGAGTCTACATACTGAAAATATTCCAGTGCAGCCTTTGTTTTACCCTCAGGAGTGTCCATAGGGTATTTTTCACCTAGTCTAAATATCAAATAATCACTATCTAATATAGCGTTTTTAACCTGTGCCGTCAAGTTTTCAGCACCATATTTTAACATAATTTCAGCGGGGTCTTTCCCCCCTTTTAATCTGATGATTTTGACTGTTAACTCGTGTTCGCGACAAAGCTTTATAGCCTTCCAGGTAGCATTTTCGCCCGCGCCATCCGAATCAAAGGAAAGATAAACAGTTCCACCCGCAACAAAACCCGAAATCATTTTAATATGCTCTTCTGTAAGGGCTGTTCCCAAAGTCGCAACCGCAAAATCAAGTCCGCACTGGTGATAGGCAATTACGTCCATATTTCCTTCGCAGAAGATAATGGATTTTTTTTCGCGTATAGAATTCTTTGCAAAGCTGAAGCCGAACAAAGTTTCGCGTTTTTTAAACTGAGGAAGGTCCCCCGAGTTCAAATACTTTCTCTGAGACTCATCCGCAGGAGGAATTACACGCCCACCAAAGGCAACAACCTGACCCCGCCGGTTAAAGATCGGGAACATGAGTCGGTCTGAGAAAAAGGAAAAATCAGGATACTTCTGACTGAAAAGGCCGGATTTTGCAAGAAATTCCGCACTGAAGTTTTTCCCCAGCAGAAATTTATGAAGCCATTTTCTGTCTGCGGGAGCATAGCCCAATTTGAATTTCTCTATAGTTTCTTTTGTAAGTCCACGCTTTGTTACATATTCAAGAGCCTTCTGCCCCTGTGGAGTTTCCATCAGAAAATAATGAAACATAGAAGCTGTACGTTCATAAAGGTCTATAAACTTTTCTGTTTCATCAAATTTTGAACGGTTCTGATCAGGCTTATAGCCATCCTGATACTTAATCTGTATACCGGCCTTTTTGGCAAGTGCTTCAAGAGTATCCGGATAGGAAAGCTTTTCCATCTCCATTATAAAATTTACAACATTGCCGCCTTTATGACAGCCAAAACAGTGGAAAAACTTTTTATCAGAATCTACATGAAAGGAAGCTGTTTTTTCTCCATGAAAAGGACAGCAGCCCCACCAGTCATTGCCGCCGCGTCTCTCAAGCTTAGTGTATTCACCAACGACAGCAACAATATCTGTTGTATTGAGGATTGCATCTATTGTTTCTTTGGAAATAAAACCGTTCGGCATAGCTCCCTTTATACCCCCTGTCCTTTACTTACCGGTCTTTTTTGTATAAAGACTGTGACTTTCAACATGCTCTTCAAAGCTTGTTGTAAAGACATGGCGTCCGGCAGCAGGGTCTACAATCTGGAAGAAATAATAGTTTGTTTTAGGAGTATCAGCAGAAGCGCGAAGAGCTACAAGCCCCGGATTAGAAATTGGTCCCGGAGGAAGCCCTGCCCATTTATAGGTATTATAGGGATTATCAATTTTTGTATCTTCGATAAGGATTCTGTCCGGATGAGGACGGCCTTCAATTTCTGTGAGGATATATTCAACAGTAGCACAGGAATAAAGTCCAATATTGCGGCGGAGACGGTTTTTAAAAACACTCGCAATAAGGGGAGCTTCATCTTCTACTCTATATTCACGCTCAACAATTGAAGCAAGAGTTACTGTTTTATAAAGGTCTGCCTTATTCATTTGAGCCAGACTTGGAATCTCTTTTATTTTCTCAAAGAAATTTGAAATCATAACATCTGCTACTGCGGAGACCGGCATTTCTGATATAAAAAAATAGGTATCTGGAAACAAAAAGCCTTCAAGGCTTTCACCTTCAATCTCATAAGAGCTAACTACATTTGGATCATGACACCATTTTATAAATTCATCAGCTGAACATACTTTTTTCTCTTCCAGCTCTGCCGCTATTTTAGAAATAGTAAGTCCTTCCGGAATTGAAACCTTTATGTATTCCTGCTGTCCCGATGCAAGGAGCTCCTGAATTTCTGCTATATTCATTGATGGACTTATATAATAAATTCCACTTTTTAATACAAAAGCTTTTTCTGCGGCTTTTCCATACAAAAAACCTTTCAGTTTTGGATATCTTGCGGTGTAATAAAAAAGCTTCTTACTGCGGATAAGCTTTTCCGCCTCAAGCCTTGAACCGGCCTCCGAAACAGACATTCCGCTGGGAACTTCAAATCTGACTTTTGTTTCCGAAGCTTCAGCGGTCAGGGGTGAAGCAAGTTTTTTTAGATAACCGGCAGATACAGCCATTGCCGCTGCCAGTAAAATCAAAATTGTAAGAAGAATTGTCAGTAATTTTTTCATGAATAAAATCTTTTAACCTCTTCAAGCGAAAGACAATTGTAAATGGAATCTTCAAGAGTTTTATAAAAAATTTCAAGTCCTTCCGGGAGTTCTTCCTGTTTTGTACGCAGATATTTTGCGAGAAGAAAAAGCTCCTTTTTGGAAAAGCTGTATTCCAAAATGGTTATATCTTCATTATCTACTATCATAAAATAATCTCTTGTGATTCCTTGGCAAGATAAATCTCTATATCTGAATGATTAATGTACTGTGCATACCACCTTGCGGCTTCAAGTATAGAGTTAAGCTTTTTATCATCATAAACAGGCTCATGATGAAAAAGATAAACCTTTTTGATATTCCAGTACACGGCAAAATCTATAGCATAACAGAAGGAAGAATGTCCCCAGTTTTCCTTACGGTAAACCTCTTCCACAGTATATTGTGAGTCAATCGCAATTACATCGGCATTACGAAATACACCTTCACCGGCAAAGTCCCCGATATAATCTGTAGTTTTTAATTCAACATCAGTTGCGTAAACAAACTTCTTTCCATCATATTCAAAAGAAAAAGCATAAGAATCACCAGGATGGCGCATTTTATGGGAATTAACCTTCAGATCATCCACAAGGAATTCCTCATCTTCATAAATACGGTTAAAACCGATATTTTTTGCAAGTGTTTTTCCGACTGAAGGAGGACTATAAGGCTCTTTTACCTGATCCCAGAAAAACTTATCTGCATTATCATAATGAGAAAATACTTCAAAACGGCAGTTAGGATTATAAGCGTGATCAAAAAAAGGAAAGCCCTGAATATGATCCCAATGAAAATGTGAAAAGAAAAGATTGTATTTATCAGGACAGGTACGGGCTTTTCCCATTGCACGGATTCCAGTTCCGGCATCAAGAATAACATGGGTATCGTTATTAACAAGTTCTACACAGGCTGTATTTCCGCCTGTAGTGCCAAAAATCCAGGAAGGAAGTGATGAAATAAATTTTGCTCTGGTTTCCGCATTTTCAAGATCTTCAGGCTTTGCTCTCTGTATGGCTGCCATAATCTTTGACTGAACCTGCTGCGGAGATATAGGTGTAGGAACGGAACCTCTTACACCCCAGAAATAGATTTTCATTTTCCCCCTCTTTTTTGTAAATAATACTCAATTCTACTCTATAATGGGATTTTTTGTCAAAGATTATAAGGGGAAATTTGAAAATTATTGTCATTCCCTGGCTTGACCAGGGAATCTAGACATCACAGTGTTTTCTGGATCCTCGGGTCAAGCCCGAGGATGACAGTGGGTTAAAATAAAAAAGTCCTCCGCTTGGAGAACTCAATTACAGACTGGGGAGTAGAGGACTCGAACCTCTGGAGACGTTAGTCGAGGGATTTACAGTCCCTTGCAATTGCCGCTATGCGAACTCCCCATAAAAGCTGCTTGTAGGATTTGGACCCACGACCCCGAGATTACAAATCACGTGCTCTACCAGCTGAGCTAAAGCAGCATATTAAATGTAAGTCCGACTTAATGCGTCGAACGTGAGTTTTATATTATAGATTTGTATTGTTTTAGTCAATATCATTCCTTGTTATTTTTCAAAATTTCTTTGAAAAACGGAAGATATTTATTCTTAATAACGGTTTTCCACAGGTATTCATGGTGTACACTGTAAGCACCACTCTTAATCATGCGGGCAATCTGGCTTGGACGCAGCATTTTAAGCATTATGATTTCAGAAAGCTTGGCTATGAGAACCCCTGCTGTATTATTTTCATACAAAAAGCCTGTCCGGCCGTCTACAATTTTATTTAAGCCGCCGGTTTTATGAGCAACCGGAACTGTTCCGTAAACCTGGGCAATAAAATCTTCAAGTCCACAAGGCTCAAAATAACTTGGCAGGACAATAAAATCTGAAACGGCTGTTGCAAGGCGAACTACTGTCTGATTATAACCGTTCATAAAGCAGACTCTTCCGGGATATTTTTCACAAAGGCGGACAATATCTATTTCGAGTCTTGTTTCTCCCTGCCCCGCAAAAATAAATCTTGCGTCAGGATAATTTTCCAGAATAGCAGGAACTGCCGCTGTAAGCACTGCCAGCCCCTTTTGTGTAGTTATGCGGCCGTGGTAAGCAAAAAAGATTTCTTTTGTGTATTCGGTTGAACACTCCAGCTTGCCGTATTTTTTGATTCCTTCTGCCTTAAAATTATCTGTATTAACGATATTCTGGATAAAGAATTTGCGGCATTTTAGCTTACCCTCAAGGTCATTTTTTTCAGGCTCAAATTCAAAAGGCAGCTTTGAAGCGTCTTTTGAAGCAGGATTATAGCGGTCAAAATCAAAACCGTTGGTAATTCCCTTGATTTCGATATGACGGGCTGCAAAAATTGGAGCAAGACCTTCAGTTGCCTCCCCGTTTGCGGGATCGGTAAGCTCACGGGCGTAATCTTCGGAAACTGTAGTTAACCAGGCACCGGCAGCGGCAGCAACCAGGAAAGGCTCTACTGCACGTCCGTTCATTGATTTTTCAAGAACCGGTGTAGAAAGACCTGTATACCAGGCTGCCTCACCAATACTTGTAAAGCTGTGATGGTAGAAAGGTCCAGCATTGTGAATGGTAACTACGCTGTTTGTTTTTTTGAAGTTTTTAGAGTTTACAATAAAGGCAGGAAGCATTGCTGTTGAAGCATCCTGACAGTGAAGAATTTCCGGTATTTCAGAACGGGCTACCAGAGAACCATAAGCACAAACAGCCTTTTGAAAAAGAACATCCAGGAAAAGAGCGTCTAAATGGCCGGTTCCCTTTTTATGATTAGGATTCTGTCTTTCTTCGTTTTCTGTATAGGTATAAACGGCCTCTTTTTCTGCGAAGAGAGGATGATTTACAAGTACAACATCAAAATTTGAAGTGCTTTTTGCGGTTGTATAAGTGATTTTTTCCTTTCTTCCACAAAGTTCAACCTCTGCGGAGCTTTCCAGCTTATTGAATTCAAAAAGAGAATCAAGACAGGTACATTTATAAACCGGAATAAAAAGAGTTACCTTATGTTTTAAATCTGAAAATTCCTTACAAAGGGAAAATGATACATTCTTGACACCGCCGGCTTCTGCAATTCCGGCGCATTCCATGCTGACAATCCAAATCTTCATAATATTACATTATCACTCTAAAAATGCGGTATGTCTAGTTTTATTTACCCGCAGTTTTTTATTTATTCGCAGAAAAATCCGGTCTTAAAGCCTCAGCTCCCTTAAGGTATACATTGTGGCGTTCAGCCTTATCATCAATATAGGCTGTAAGGAGAGCCCGAATAACAAGAGGCATGCCGCCTTCAATTTTTGCTTCCTGTGTACAAAACAGCGGAACCGCACTTACATCCAGCCCCGGATTTCCCCGTCTCAAGGCAGTTGCGGGATTCAAAACTGTAATATCATCTGTTATTGAAAACTGCAGGGAAACAATATCCTCTGCTTCAATTTTATTACGGGAAAAGAGCTCCCGGCACATAAGACATACATTTTCTGTTATGCTTTCTTTTGTATTTTCAACACAAACTGCACCGCGAAAGGCGGCAAGTCTTTTATCACTCATTTATAATACCTCCGGCATTTCTGCCTCTTTATTTTCAGCGGATAATTGCTCTGCCCTGTAAGCCGGATTCACTTCATCCGGCTGCATATTTGCAATCTTTTTATACATGTTATAATCAGGAAGCTTTGAGGTTTTTATTGCGAATACGGAAACATCAAGCTCTGGAAAATCTTTGTAAATCTGAATGCCGCGAAGTATTTCATCACGGCGCAGAGCTTCTGTTCTAAAACCTGACCCCGATTCTGCACGAGACAATATATAATTAGCGGCTTTTTGAGCAAGTGTTGCGGCCGCACCTTCAAGATAAACGGTCAAATCAGCATCATCAGTTACCTTGTTTTGCTGAATCAGTTCAACCACTGCCTCCGGAGAAAGGGTAAGTTGAATGTCAAAGGTAAAGGAATAATCAAAAAGTCCCTGGGCTCCATATATTGAAGCATAAGCCTCACCAGAGGGAAGGCTTCCGTTCACAGTTTTTTCTACACTGAAAGGTTTAATATGAAAGGTCTTTAAAGTGGCATTTGTCGGAAGCAGGAACTGCCAGTGCCAGGCAAATTCCCCGTTAAGCACAGGCTTTTCTTCAATTCCACTGGTTTTTGAAATTACAACTCCAAAGGTATCGGGTTTTACCCGGAACTGGGTCCAGCCTTTATAAAAAACAAAGCCCGTAAAAACTGCAAGAATCAAAAGGCATGCTAGAAATTTCTTCATATTGTGATTAGTATATCAGTATGGGGCGGCTGTCTTCAAGTAAGAAAATCAAATTCAAATATTCAAAAAAATTATTCTCAAATACCCTCACCTATAATGTTTCGTTAACGATGAACTTTGCAATAACTGTCTTCTGCATCCTTCTTATAACTCTTTACATCATAGGAAATTATCAGGATTTTCAGGATGAAAACCAGCAGTGGATTTTATCTGTACTTTCGTTTGCGGCCATATTTAACAGCCTTTTCTCAATTGTTCTTGCGGTAGAAACCGGAATAAAGATTTTTACCGAAAAGCATAAAATCAAAAATATATTCAATATGCTTGTTCTGCTGGCTTCAGCCGTCTTCTGCATTTTTTGTACCGGCACTTCAAATATCATAAGTTATATTTCAGGAGGTATCAAATGACAAAAAAAATCAAGCTGCCTCCTCTTCTTATGGAAGTCGGCCAGCTTTTCATTACTGCAGGCTTTAAGGCCTATCTTGTGGGGGGCGCGGTTCGCGATATGTTTATGAAGGTCCCTGCTCATGACTGGGATCTTGCTACAAATGCTACTCCTCAGGATGTAATGAAGCTTTTTAAATTCGTTGTACCTACCGGAATCGAGCATGGCACTGTCACGGTTCATTACAAGGGAGTTGAAATTGAAGTTACTACCTTTCGTACAGAAGCAGGTTATTCAGACGGCCGGCATCCGGACAGCATAAATTATGCCGCCACAATTGAAGAAGATCTTGCCAGACGCGATTTTACAATGAATGCCATTGCGGCCTCACTGGAGGACGGCTCTGTGGTAGACCCCTATGGCGGGCAGGAAGATATAAAAAACAGATTAATCCGAACAGTTGGAATAGCTCATGAGCGCTTTATGGAAGACGGATTACGACCTATCCGGGCCCTTAGATTTGCGGCTAAGCTTGGTTTTAGTATAGAAAATGATACATATTCAGAAATCTTCAAGCCTGAAATACAAAAAAAAGCTGCCTCTATTTCTATTGAACGTTTCCGCGACGAGTTTGAAAAAATTCTTGCCTCACCAAAGCCCTCTGTAGGACTGAAGCTGCTTGAAGAAACCGGATTACTGGCTATTTTTATTCCTGAGTTTGGAGTATGCCGGGGCTGTGTGCAGAGTGATTACAGAGCCTTTCATAAGTTTGATGTAATGGATCATCTTTTATATGCCTGCGACGGTGCACCGGCTTCTAAACTGAACGTAAGGCTGGCAGCCCTTTTTCATGATATAGGAAAGCCAGCCGCAAAAAAACTGCTTTCTGAAACCGTTCTTGATGGTGACAAAAATGATGGAAGTATGAAGCAGATTGAAACCATCACCTTTTATAATCATGAAGCAACTGGTGAAAAAATTACGCGCCGGCTTATGATACGACTTAAATTTTCAAATGAAATGACTGACAATGTCTGTCATCTCATCAAGGAACATATGTTTCATTATGAGAGCAGCTGGTCTGATGCCGCAGTGCGCAGATTCATTATGAGAGTTGGTTCTGAATGCCTTGAAGACCTCTATGATTTGCGGCTGGCAGATATGTATGGAATGTACAATGAGCCGGTTGATATCCGCTATAGTGCAAGTATTGCCCTGCTGCTTGAGCTCAAGGAAAGAGTAGAAAAAGAGCTTTCTGCTAAAACAGCCCTTTCCCTGAAATCTCTGGCGGTAAACGGACGGGACCTTATGGAGCTTGGTATTCCAGCCGGCAAAGAGCTTGGCCGGATTTTAAATGAGCTTTTGGATTGCGTAGTTGAAGACCCGGCGATGAATAGTCGGGAAGCACTTTTAAATACTGCGGAAAAGCTTTATAAGGGAATGTAAATGGGTGAAGAAAAGCAATCCTTCTTAGATAAACTTAATCCAGAACAACTCGAAGCCGTAACCACAACAGAAGGCTATGTGCGCGTAATTGCCGGAGCAGGTTCGGGTAAAACACGGGCTCTTACCTACCGCTTTGCCTATCTTGTAAACGAAATCGGAATTCTTCCCTCTCACATTCTCTGCGTTACCTTTACAAACAAGGCCGCAGCCGAAATGCGAAACCGTATCCGGGCTCTCACCGGCGACAACGACACCGGCTACATTTCCACTTTTCACGGCTTTTGCGTAAGCATTCTTCAGGAAGATTCAAACGCAGTTTCGTACCCTAAAAGCTTTCTCGTCCTCGACAATTCCGATATCAACGCCATGCTGCAGATTATCTACGAGGAACGCGGCCTTACCCTGCGACAGATGACCTTTGGCAACGCCCGTGACATGATAGAAATCCGCAAAATCTTTAAGGAGCCACATTACTACGAAGACCTTATCCGCATGAGTCTGGACGAAATTCATCAGAAATACCTTGCCGCCACCCGTGCTGACGACATTATTTTTTACGGCTATCTTTATCAGCAGAAAAAATGCTTTGGCCTCGACTACAACGATTTGCTCAAATTCGTTTTATACATCTTCCAGACAAACGAGACCATCCGCCTCAAGTGGCAGGAACGCCTGGAATACATAATGATAGACGAGTTTCAGGATATAGACTGGATTCAGTACGAGGTGATGAAAGCCCTCTGCCCTTACCACAATAACCTTTTTGTTGTGGGCGACCCTGACCAGACCATTTACACCTGGCGCGGTGCAGACATCCGCTACCTGCTGGAGTTTGCCAAGAACTTCCCCGGCGTTCGCACAATTGTGATGAACAAAAACTACCGAAGCACAAAGCCTATTCTCGACGCCGCAAACAGCCTGATTGGAAAGAATAAGGATAGAATTAAAAAGGATTTAGTTGTGGGAAATATAGGAGGGGGAAGTCTCCCCCTCGACCGCACTTCGTTGCGGTCTACCCCTTCTAACGGGGGCTCCGCCCCCGTAACGCCCCCGGATAAGTCCCCGCTTCCATCCTACTACCACGCAAAATCCGCAGAAGACGAGGCCGAGTATATCCTAAAGAAAATCCGCGAGCTTACAGAAACTCCGGTGGTTGAGTGTCCGCAAAGCGGACATATCGAAACCACCGGAGAAGACGACAATGTGGTTTCGATACGCCCTGCGGGCTACTCAACCACCGGGGACACAAGCACAGGGGACACAACCACCGGGGACTCAACCACCGGAAAGTTTGCCTTTTCCGACATCGCAATACTTTACCGTGCCCACTACATCAGCCGCAGCATAGAAGAAGTCTTCCAGAGGGAAAAGCTCCCCTATACATTAAACTCCGGTGTGCCATTTTTCGACCGGGCAGAAATTAAAGATGCCCTTTCCTATCTCCGCATGATAGCTTACAAGGACGACCTTTCATTTTTACGCACAGTAAATCAGCCAAAGAGAAATGTCGGGGAACGCCGCATAAAAGCCCTTAAGGAGTTTGTTGAAGCTAACGGCAGCTCTCTTTACGAAGCCCTTAAGCTTATGGTAAACGACCCGCTTTTTGCAAACACGACTGCACAAAAATATATTGACCTCATAGAAAGCTTTTCTGCGAGCTATTCTGGCCGCCAGATTTCGGAAGTCTTCAGCCACATCATGAATCAGAGCGGCTACGAGCTTGCCTTACGAACGGAAGGTAGTCAGGAGCGGCTGGACAATCTTGCAGAGCTCAAGCAGTCAATTTACGAATACGAAACAAGCTGCGGCGAAGAATGTACTCTCGAAAACTATTTAGCCCATGCAGCCCTTTATACAAATGCAGACATTGCTTCAAGTAAAAATGCAGTCCGCCTGATGACAATTCACACAGCAAAGGGACTTGAATTCCCGGTTGTCTTTATAGCTGGCATGAACGAGAATATGTTCCCAAGCAAAAAGGTAGACTCACTCAAGGCTATGGAAGAAGAGCGCCGTCTTGCCTTTGTAGCAGTAACTCGTGCCCAGAAGGAGCTTTACCTTACCGAAGCCGAAGGCTTCTCTCAGCACGCAGGCGGCCGCTATCCATCGCGTTTTATTTTTGATATAGATAAGCCGCTTCTAAATTACGAGGTAGAACTGCCGCCTCAGCTGCTTGCAAAGACCCGCCTTTACATTCAGGAATCAGATTCCATTCTAGCAAAAAAAGCAGAGCTTGCAGACCTTGCCGTGGGCGATACCGTTGAGCATAAAATACTTGGCCGGGGCACAATTCTTGCAATAGACCAGACGGCTGCCACATACACTGTAAAGTTTGAAAAGGTTGCAACGCCAAGAAAAATGAGCTTCAAGGCGCCGCTGAAAAAAACTAATTAAATATTATATCAGAAGTATCTATTCCAAGACCTTCAAGAACATCTTTCATAGTTTCTGTTGTTGCCCAGACATCAGGCTTATAGCCCTTACCTTCACCAAGATAATTAGATGGCAGATATTTTTTAAAACTGGTATTACCCATATTCAAAAAAACTCCGGTCTGGGGATCCTGAAACTGCTGTACGTTTCCATAATTCTGCATTCCGGCAGAATGTGTTCCTGCAAGAAGAACCTTGAATTTGCAAAGCGATTTGGGAAACATTTCCATAACTTCACCTGAGCTGCAGCTCCAGTTATCCTGAAGTATTACTAAGGTTCCCTCATACTTGCTGCTGTTCAAATAATTACGAAGCTGCATCTGGGGATAATTATTTCCACCGTAATTACTTCTTGCATCAAGAATAATAAAGGCTTTATTTACAACCTTCTCTCCAAGCTTAGGAAAGTTTTTCAGATATGCCTCACTCTGGCATTCATTAAATCT
>CAMNGG010000225.1 GCA_946537975.1 uncultured Treponema sp.
GTAACGCGGTCCATTGTGTATATAATCTTCTTATCATCAAAGGTTTTTGCCATCTTTTTACTCCTCTTAGTTCTTAAAACAGGCGCAAGCATAGCTTGCTTTGTGCCTTTTTTCGATAATCCTAAAACGACCCTCGCAGCTCGTTTTTTAACGGATTTTCGATTTTTGGCATATCGTCGAAAGTTTTTGCCATAGTGCGGGGTCTCCTTTTATCTTTATTATTCAATTTTAATTTTAATGGAAATTTTAAATTGTAACAACCGACAGGAAGGTATATATGGTCGTGATGGGTATGCAGAGATTACAGGGCGTGCCCCTCCGCGGTGCTTTCGCAAAGCTCAAGCCCCGCTCCGGGTCGGGCTTTGCGCGCTTCCGCGCTAACCGCGCTTCATTCCTTCGCACTGGTGCTTTCGCTCTGCTCAATCCCCAGTGCTTCGGAACGCGCTTCGCGCGGTGCTCCAATCCCTCACGCGACTCTCCTAAACTAGGTGTTTTCCCCTATATTTTATTTAATTCCCTCTTTTTTTCAGTGATTTTTGGTAAAAACAGTGCAGTTAAGACAATTATATATATGAGCTTTTATTAAATTACGTGAAAAAGAAATGATTGGCTCATAACACACGTAAAAGACACCCTGCAACTGAGAGGTCTGCCCAGCCTTTACGTGAGAATAGCCCGAATCGGCATAATTCTCACGTAAAACCGCAGGGCCTCTGCTGGAAAAGAAAATGAGCTTACGTGAATAACGCTTTGTACAAGGCATTATTCACGTAAGCTCAAACTCCCGCGGGGGCGTGTAGCCAGTGGCTTACGTGAAAAGCGGGCTATATCTTGCAAAACTCACGTAATAGAAAAGCTCAAAGACATATAGTTACGTGTTGTTCTGCCCGCTTGTGGCAAAACTCACGTAATTCACAAATCATCAGGAGGAAAAATGCAATTACTGGAAGATGCAAAAAACAAGAGAAGTGAACTGGCGGCCACACTGGCCAGAGTAGAAAGTCAATTGAAATCGCCGCCGAAAGGAAATCTATGCATTTCTAAAAGCCACAACAGTTTTCAATACTATCGTTCAGATAAGAAGAACCCGAACAAACGCTATTATCTGGATAAAAGTAAACGAAATATAGCCGTGGCCCTCGCCCAACGTGATTATAACAGGAAGCTGTTGAAAATTCTGAAGGCAAATTTGCTTAATCTGGACAACTTTATAAAAGCATACAAACCTCAAAACTTTTTAGCCTGTTACGAAAAACTTCCACAAGCGCGTAAAAAACTAATAACCCCGGTATTCATAAATAATTCAGAATATGCCCGGCTCTGGCAGAAAAAAGAATATGAACATAAACCCCAGGAACCTGACGGAAACTTTCTGACTCTGAAGAATGAAAAGGTCCGTTCTAAATCCGAAATCATAATTGCAAATCTGCTGAAAGATCATGGCATTCCTTATCATTATGAATTTCCGGTGACACTTAAAAACGGGCAAAAGCTTTACCCGGATTTTCTGTGTTTGAATGTACGGACCAGACAGGAGTTTTTCTGGGAACATTGCGGTAAAATGTCAGACTCCGATTATACCAGCAATATGACAAAACGTTTACGGCAATTCGCAGCCACAGGAATTATAACTGGCAAAAACCTTATTCTCACAATGGAAACAGATACCGCACCATTGAGTACAAAAGAAGTGGAACAGGTTATTAAAACATTTCTGATGTAAATAATATGTTTTACGTGAGTTTAAGAAAATGAAATGAAATACTCACGTAAACCACAGCTGCGAATTGTGAGGTGGGCTGCTACTTTTACGTGAGGTTTGTATTGTTTTATGAAAAACTCACGTAAAGGAAAGTAACGCTGGGCAGGCAGATGCTTTGTTGTACGGGTATTTTTGGAGATTTTTGGAAGAACTCACGTAACAAAGGGAAACGTTATGCCGGCAGCTTCTTTGTGTTACGGGTAGTTTTATGCATTTTGTGAAATCTCACGTAATCTGAAGAGATACTCCGTTTAGCATTTAATCTCAAATCATGGGGATTACGGGAGTTTCGTGCAATTTAGTGAAGAACTCACGTAACTAGGAATAACGCTGGGCAGGTAGACGCTTTGTTGTACGGGGGTTAGTGGAGATTTTTGAGGGAACTCACGTAACAAAGGGTAACGTTATGCCGGCAGCTTCTTTGTGTTACGGGTGGTTTTATGCATTTTGTGAAGAACTCACGTAATCTGAAGAGATACTCCGTTTAGCATTTAATCTCAAATCATGGGGATTACGAGAGTTTCGTGCAATTTAATGAAGAACTCACGTAACATGGGGTAACGCTGGACTGGCAGATTCTTTGCGTTACGGGCATTTTTATGCATTTTGTGAAGAACTCACGTAATGGGGAGTCAGAAAGACCTGAGGGGGTACTTGTTTTACGGGTGTTTGTTGTTGTGGTTATAACAACTCACGTAACCAGGAGTAACACTGGTCAGACAGCCTCTTTGTTGTACGGGTATTTTTGGAGATTTTTGGAAGAACTCACGTAACGGGGAGTCAGAAAGACCTGAAGAGTTACTTGTTTTACGGGTGTTTGTTGTCGAAATTATACGAACTCACGTAACAAGAAGCGACGCCTGCCTGGCAATACTTCATTTTACGGGATATCTTTGATTATTTCTGCATAACTCTCGTAATACAAAAGAACATGGGAACTTTGTTTTTTATTCTACCCCGTAGCAATCATAGCCTGAGCTGCGCAGACGGTCGGCTACGTTGCCGCTTTTGTCTTCGCGGACAAGTACGATGAAA
Source organism: uncultured Treponema sp. (assembly GCA_946537975.1). GTDB lineage: Bacteria > Spirochaetota > Spirochaetia > Treponematales > Treponemataceae > Treponema_D. The sequence continues at coordinate 2,798 of CAMNGG010000225.1, forward strand.
TAGGTTGTGCCGCTGGCTCTAGTTTCGGTTGTTATGTAAGCATCGAAGCCTTTTGCCTTGACCTCATCAGCAAGGAGTTTGGCGTTGCTTTCTGTGCGGAAAAGGCCGAGCTGCCACTTTGTAAATTTTGCAGGAGCAACATCTGCAGCGGCTTCTTTTTCGGACTGACTCTGTTTTGGTTCTTCCGGCATAGCAATACTTCCAGTGCCCTGCTCTGCTTCGCCGCTTTTTGGAACAAAGAACCAGAAAGGAGTTGGCAAGAGCTGCGCATCGCCTTTTACTATGGAAGCTTCTATCGATTTTGGATAAAGCTTTGTAATTTGATTTGAATAAGAGTTGTCGCCTGTAACATACCAGAGAGTCAACAAAACCGCCGGCTTTACAGCGTTCATAGAATCAACTTTAAGATAGGCTTGCAGCATTACTACCGGCTCCTGAATGCCTGCGACATCATCAGCTTTACAGAGAGCAGACCACTGGCTATAGAGCTTAATGTAGGCCTGAACTGTTGAGTTTTTTGAATTTCGAACTGCTGAATTAAGATAGCTGTCTGCGGTTGAATAATCACCACAGCTTAAAGCACAGCGGACAGCATCAAGAACAATCTGTTCGTTTGTTTTTTTAGGCATTCCTTCTGCGTCGCCTGCGGCAATTCCGGCTGCCTGAGCATATGATTTTTGGGCATCATCATACAAGGCCATCTGTTCCTGAAGGGAAGCAAGGAAAATCCAGGTGGCGCGTTTTTCTGCGGCCACCGTCATTTTAGAAATCTGGGACTTGAGATAAGAAACTGATTCTTCCACCGTATCTTTTTTTGCGGCCTCTGACGTTACAAAAGAGGCAGTGAGTTCTGCAGCAAATAAGGAGGTACAGAAAATTACGGCAAAGACAAAGGAAATTATTTTCTTCATATATATTGTATCGGAAAAAAGATACCTGGAGTTTATTCTTCCGGCTTACGGTCTTTTATTTTTTTAGCGTCTTTTTCTGCCTGCTTTTCTTTTGCAAGGCGGAGTTTTTCTTCGGCTTTTGCTTTCTTTTCCAGCTTTCTCTTTGCACGCTCTTCGGCATCGCTTGGAGGCGCCTTCATTTTTGCAACAAAAATAAAGAGCAGGGCAAAAATAATTCCTGCCCCGAATGCAATTAAGGCCAGAACCGCAACCGGCAAATCTGTAAAGGTCTTGAAAAACCAGAAGGAACAGACATTACTCAAATTCAGCCCGATAAAAAAAGCCATAAAAATGACAATCAACAAAATTAAAATTAAAGTAACTACCATAAATTAAAATTTACCCCACATTTGAAGTACTGTCAATTAAGCGTGAAATATTAAAGAATTTTTATGATAAAGAAAAAAATTGAAGATTTAACTTTTATTGATGATGGAATGTTCCAGGCAGTAATGCGAGAACCGGGTATTAGTGAAGAAGTTGTATCACGTCTTTTAAATGTAAAAGTCGACAAGGTTATGTAACCAGAACTTGAAAAACCAATTAAACCATTCTACACAACAAAAGAAGTACGCCTTGATGTTTACCTGAAGGATGATAACAAAATCATTTCAGAAATACACGTGCTGAAAATGATTTTTTTCAAAAAGTTATCTGATATTGTTGAGCGCATAAAAGAAAATGAAAAATTCAAGAGTGATTACGCCGCTATGAATTTACATGACCGGGACATAATGTAAATTGCAAGAGAAGAAGGCATAACTCAAGGGCAGCAACAGAAGGCCATTGAGACTGCAACAAATATGATTAACGAAGAAATTGCTCCGGAAGTGATTTCTCGTTGTACCGGCCTGCCGGTTGAAAAAGTTCTGGAATTGCAGAAAGAAATAAAAACTCCTGTGAGCGTTTAATACTAAATAATTTGAAATACAAAAACGAGGCTGTGGGAAAACAGCCTCGTTTTTTTTTCGATGTGCGCTAGTATTATATATTAATAATTCGAATTTACAAAAGCTCTGGTAACCTCAACTCCATCATAAATAAAAATGTAAGTCCTATATCCAGTGCCTGTTTTTGTATTTGTCATATGCCACAAAATGCCGTTTGACTGAGTTGTAAGAGTGACGGTTCCTCCAGCAGCGCCTGTATATGTATTTATAAGTGAGCCACTTTCAATCTCTTTTACAACCAGCTTACTTGAATCAAAAGAAGCGTAATCACTTGAGGCTGCGGCATTATTCTGAAGAAGCCAGTTGATTGGGTCTCCTGTTGTAAGATAGTAATCCGCCACAGGCGCTTTTGCCCAAATTCCGCTAAATGCGCCGACAGTTCTGCTTGTTTTATTGCGGCAAATACGGAAGCCAATGTCTTTGTCTCTATAATCCATACTATATGTGGAAGAGCCTGTGACTTTGCTATCATTTGAACCACGATACCATGAACCGCCAACTGCGGCCATAGATCTGTTATCACTTGAATCATATACAAAACCTGTCTCTGGGGTTGTCGCATCTATGGTTCTGCCCTTCCAATCATGCACCATTTCCGCGATATTTCCTGACATGTCATAAATGCCAAGAGAGTTTGGAGCTTTTGTACAAACAACATGAGACTTGCCGTTAGTTGAAGTACCATTATCACCACTGTTGTTGTAATACCAGGCTACTGAATCAGCAGTGTCGCTTCCGCTGTATGTTGTCTGAGTGCCTGCAATTCCGTCTTTTCCACCGCGGGCGCAATACTCCCATTCAGCATGAGTAAGAAGCCGGTAGCCGTTGCGAGTTTTATCCAATGTAATGCCCCTGTTTGCTGCGTACATTGCCTGAGTTATTTGTAATCTAGCCACATAATACTTGCCATCCACTTCTTCTATAACATCATTAGTGCCAGACTTCCAGTTTGCTTTCCAATCTCTAACATCATAAGTTCTTGTTCCCTCTGTAAAGTCAAGACTGTCTGTGTCATTCGTTCCAAGAACGATATAATAGGCAGGATCCAGACCATCGGCTTCGCTGCGCAGGTTGCAGTACATTACCGCTTCTGTCCATTCGATATTATAAACCGGGTAATCGTCGCCTTTGCCATACTGATCTTGCGTATCATAATAAGAATCGTTAGTCGCGGCGCCTTTTGTTATCATGTACTGAGAATATTCTTTTTGTGTAACTTCATGAGAACAAACATACATATCTGGAATTGTTATTGTTCTTCCGTTTAAGATAGAGCCAGTGAATGAAGCGTTAATTGTGTCGCCTTCAACAAACACAAAGTCTGCCGGAGGAGCGATATTTGTATTTCCCCCAGTGCCACCACCGTTTCCGCCATTTCCGCCATTTCCATCGCCCTCTGTGCCCGGAGTATTTCCGCCGCTGCCTGGGGCTGGTGCAGTCGGATTATTTGTGTTTGCGGGTTCGTTTGGGTAGCGGGCGTTGAAGGCGGAAGCGGTCATAAGCTTTACGGAGAGGGAGTTTGAGCCGCGTTTTGTTTCCTTGCTATCGCTTTTTCCTTTATATAATACGTTTGAAGGATCGGTATAGATTTCGGCATAGGCGTAGACTTGTTTTCCGACGGGAATCTTATTAAAGGTAACTGAAACTCCGTTTGATGTAATTCGAGAAAACTGACTTGCGGAAACAGAGCCTCTAAGTGAAAGGTTTATATAAAGGCCCTGAAGATTTACTATTCCGGCACGTTCAGAAGCTGAAAAATCTACGCCAGACTGACGAAGAAGATTCTGTGCTGTTTGTGAATCAATTGTGAATGATACTGAAGCTCCTTCTTGTTCATCTGAAAAATTTGAAAAAAGTGAACATGAAGCAAAAAGGAAAACAAGAGCACACAAAGGTGCCAGAAAGAATAGTTTTTTTGACATACAATCCCCTATATATATATATAGGTATAATGGAATTTTATGATATATGCAAATGGTTATTCGACAGGCTCAGGTGGTTTCGATACACCCCTTCGGGGCTACTCAACCACCGTAGTGCCGCGGAAGGTGTTACCGCTGAGCTCGGTTATCTTTACATTAACAAAAGTTCCTATTAAAGAAGATGGCGCTTTAAAGGCGATTTTTTCGTGCTGTTCGGTCTGGCCCAGAAGCTCTGTTTTGTCGTCGCGGCTTATGCCTTCCGCAAGTACCATTACTGTACTGCCTACCCGCTTACTCATCTGCTCGTGGGTATGTTCCAGCTGCAAATCTATTACACGCTGCAGGCGTTCCTTGCGAACTTCAACCGGAAGCTGTTCCCATTTTGCGGCGGGTGTTCCTTCCCGCGGATTATAATAATACATCATTGCGGACTCGTACTTTACCTGACGCATTAAATCAAGGGTGTCTTCTACATCCTCTTCTGTTTCGCCCGGAAAGCCCATCATAATATCAGTTGTGAGAGAAACATCCGGAATGCGCTCTTTGATTTTTGCTACCAGAGCAAGATAATGCTCTCTTGTGTAACGGCGGTTCATTTTTTCAAGTACTTTTGTAGAACCATTCTGAACCGGAAGATGTATATGATGACAGATTACTTTTTCGCGGGCTATTACATCAATTACATCATCAGAAAAATCCTTTGGATGCGATGACATAAAGCGAACCCATTTGATTGGAGACGAGGTCTCGCGAAGGTGGTCGGCAATTTTCTGAAGCAGGCCGGCAAAGTTTACATCATCATCACTATGATAACTATTAACATTCTGGCCTATCAAAGTGATTTC